>JBGSUZ010000583.1:0-9531 GCA_041753235.1 Acidaminobacteraceae bacterium | reverse complement strand
AATCGAAACGCTCGAACATGAGTCTGGAAATTACCAAGCTATATTTGAGAAAACACAGTTAGGTGTTTATCTCAATGAGTTTAGCCCCAACATACATCTAAAAGTTGATGAAAAAGAAGATTATACGCTAGTGACAGCAGTAGACCTGCGTTATCACTACAGAAACGACTTTTTGCATCACGGTTCTATGATTTTGGACCAAAATGGAAAGGTAATCAAATCATTTTTACACCCTTATAAGCTTCATAAGCGCATATTAGTTGAAGAGTACTAAAAGATAAATATTTACAAATAATGATTAAATTAGATTCTAATGGGGAATAAACTTTATTAGGATCTTTTTTTATCAAAAATAATGCTAAAAATCGGGAACTTTTATAGTTGGAGTTTCGTCTAAATAATAGAGTAACATTCAGAAAGGAATGATATTGGTGCCGAATTCGGAACAAATGCTTATCGAGAAAAGCAAAAACGGCGACGTAGCTAGTTTTGAAATGCTCATACATCAGTATCAAGTCTACGTGTACAATATAGCCTATCGTACGCTTGGGCATGAAGAGGATGCAAAAGATGCTGCACAAGATGCCCTTATCAAGGTGTTTAAGAATATTTCTCAATACTCTGGGGACGCACAGTTTTCCACTTGGTTATATAGAATTGTTGTTAATACCTGCAAGGACTATTTGAGAAAACGGTCAAGTTTAAAGGAAACTGCTATTGAGGGCACTTCAGCCGATGCAGAAACCCTGCTTTACGAGCTTCCTGCCTCAGATATGCTGCATCCTGAAAAGCAGTTGGAACGCAAAGAAATTCAGGAGAAAATCCACATAGCATTAGATCAATTGCCTGAAGCCAATAAGACCGTCGTGATTTTGAGAGACATACATGGACTCAGTTATGAAGACATCAGTCAAATTGAAGAATGCTCTGTGGGAACTGTTAAATCCAGAATCAACCGAGGGCGGAAATATCTGCGGGAGTTGCTTCAGAAGGATCCGGAATTTGCAAGAGAGGGGGGAATGTAAGATGACCTGCGATTTAATTCTTGAATGGTTGGATGATTATTTTGAAGATCAGCTGGATGAACAGAATCGTGAAAAGTTTGAGCAACATGTGAAAACTTGCAGCGACTGTCAGATGCTTATAGAGGATTTTAAAAGCATGAAAGAGGTGATGTTTGAAATGCCACTCGCGGCACTTCCAAACGATTTTAATGAAAGCCTTCATGAAAAGCTGCTAGTAGCAGCTGAAGAAATGAAAGCAGAACAGAAGCCACGCAAGAAAATCATTACCTTCCCTGTAAAAATGAAAAAAACATTTCAATATATTGGTGCAGCAGCGGCAGTTGTAATTGTTGTAGCTTCGACTGTGCAACTTAAAGACAGCTTTTGGTGGAATCAGAATGCATCGAATCAAGTATCCTATGAATTGAAAAATGCAGGTGGTCCAGAAGAAGTGCCGCCAATGACCGTGGATACCTCGACCAGTGACGCAGTGATGCCTGAAATAGCGGCAACTATGACTTATGGCGATAATAGCGGTGGGACAGCTAGTACAGATACTACAGTCAATACCCCTAACCCAACGCCAACAGTTGCGCTTGCTGAGTCAGGGCGTATGTTAATACGTTCAGGCGACGTGACACTTGAAGTTGCGAACTTTGAAAACTTTTATAAAAAAGTTGAAGCAATGACACAGGAAGCTGGTGGCTACATTGAAAGTAGTTACAGTGGAAAATCACCATTTTATGAAAATAATCGACTTGCCGGCAGTCAACTTAGTGGCAGTGTGGTGCTTAGAATTCCATCAGAAAAATTCAAAGTGGTATTTGAACAGGTAAAAGGACTTGGTGTACTTCAAGCCAGTCAACAAAATGTGCAAGACGTAACTACCCAAATAACTGATATGACAGCGCAAGTAGAAAATCTTAAAGTTCGAGAAACCAGATTGAGAGATTTAATGAAACAGGCAAAAAACGTCACAGAAGTTATGTTGGTTGAACGGGAGCTCAGTAATGTAAGAATTCAAATTGATCAAACAGAAGGTCAGCTCAAACAGCAAAAAAGTCAGGTGAGCTTATCTACACTTTATGTCAACGTTCAAGAACGTCCAGAGATAGGTGGTCAAGTAGAAAAAATTGACGGCAATCTCTTTGAAAAAGCCAAACAGGCATTTATAAAAAATATCAACATAGGCATTCGATGGATGGAAGCAGGCGTCATTTGGTTTGTCGCTTGGTCTCCGGTCATTTTGATTGTTGGGATTTTGGCTTTAGGACTCACTAAAAAATATTATAATAAAAACTGGAGGCAAAAAAAATGATTAGAAAAATGATGAGCGTTATGGTAGCACTTACTTTGTTAACAGGGAGCTTAATGGTCCCAACCTTTGCAGCTACAACTAATAGCACTGCAACTGTAAAAGAAAATATTATCTCTGTTAATGGCAGTGGGACAATCGTTGCCAAACCAGACATTGCATATCTTCAAGTCGGGTATGAAGCAAAAAATAAAGAAGCACTTGTGGCACAAAATGAAGCAAAGACTAAAATGCTAAGCATTATGAAGTCAATCAAAGCTCAAGGTATTAAAGATGCAGACATTAAAACGGTAAATGTAAGTCTTTATAAAACTGCTGATTATAATAAAGAAGTAAAAGAAGAGTATTATGTTGCAGTGAACACGATTGAAATCACTGTAAGAGACTTAGATAAAGTTGGTATGTTGATAGATGAAGCAGTTACAGCTGGTTCTAATCAACTTGGTTCAGTTCGTTTTGGTGTTGAAAATCAAGAAAAATATCAACTGGAAGCTTTAAAGCTCGCGGTTAAAAATGCGAATACCAAAGCTAAAGCAATTGCGGATGCGATAGGCGTAAAAGTTGACAAACCGACAAAAGTAAGCGAAACAAGCTACAATGGCGGCATTGTTTACAGAGAAGCTAATATGATGGCTAAGGCAGCAGACTCAACACCTGTTGAAGTAGGTACAATTAATATTGAAGCGACTGTAAGCGCTGAGTATAACTACTAAAATATACGATAAAAATCATAATGATTAAACCAAAAGCGTCAATGGTCAGTTTTCCCATTGACGCTTTTTTATTTGTAACTAAAAGCGTTTAAAGTTGAATCATATCCATGACCTGAGCCACATCCTTGTCACCTCTGCCTGAGAGGTTTACAATCAAAATGTCGGTCTTAGGACGCTCAGGTGCCAGTTTAATTGCATGGGCAACGGCGTGAGCGCTTTCAAGGGCTGGAATAATCCCTTCGGTCTTTGAAAGTATATGAAAGGCTTGAAGGGCTTCTTCGTCTGTGACACTGCTATAAGTAGCACGACCAGTTGTTTTAAGGAAACTATGCTCAGGGCCAACACCTGGGTAGTCTAAGCCTGCCGCAATAGAATGAACTGGGCTAGGTTCGCCGGATTCGTCCATAAGTAGGTGACACTTAAACCCTTGAATAATACCAATTTTCCCAAGGGTAAGCGGAGCTGCATGGTCAGGCGTATCCAGTCCTTTTCCGGCGGGTTCAACACCGATCATTTCGACAGACGCATCACCTTCGAAAGCGTGAAAAAGTCCAATTGCATTACTACCACCGCCAACAGCAGCAATGAGTGCGTCTGGTAGACGTCCTTCTTGTTCAATAATTTGTCTTCTTGCTTCTAGACCAATAATACTTTGGAAAGTTCTAACCATGAGCGGGTAAGGGTGGGGGCCAACAGCAGAACCTAATAAGTAAAAAGTATCGTCTGGGTGCTGCGCAAAGTCCATGATTGCCGCATCTACAGCATCCTTTAATGTGCGTGTGCCATCTTTGACGGGTACAACTTCAGCCCCCATCAGCTTCATGCGAAAGACGTTGAGTCCTTGACGCTCAGTATCCACTTCACCCATATAAATGGTGCAGGGAAGGCCCATCAATGCGGCGACAGTAGCAGTAGCCACACCATGCTGACCCGCACCGGTTTCTGCAATGATTCTAGTCTTACCCATGCGTTTAGCGAGAAGCATTTGCCCAATGGCGTTGTTGATTTTATGCGCACCGGTGTGATTCAAGTCTTCACGCTTTAGGTAAATTTTCGCACCACCAAGTTTCTCCGTCAGTTGCTTTGCAAAGTAAAGCGGGTTTTCGCGGCCCACGTATTGCTTTAAGTAATAGTGGTAGTCGGTCATAAACTCTGAGTCTTTAAGGGCCGCTTCGAAAGCTAGACTTACCTCTCCAAGAGCGGGTATTAAAACGTCAGGAACGTAACAACCGCCAAATTCTCCGAAAAATCCAGAGGCGAGCGTTTCAGCAAAAGCTGGTGCTTCAATTGAAGGTCTTAATGCATTATAGAAAGTCATAGATTTATTCATGTGTTAGTCCTCCTAAGTAAGGTTTCATTAGCAAACTGGTATGTTTATTTGAGTTTTAAGCAATAAAAAAAGTCCCAGACAGGAAAGCTTAAAAAGCCTTGCCGTCTGAGGACAGAAAATTCTGCGGTGCCACCTCAATTGACGCTTCTCATGACCGGTCACGGAAGCATCCACTTAATTTAGGTACAAGATCGTCATCGGATACCCTATCTCTATAACGGGAGAACCCGTGTCCCTTACTCTGTTTAGCACTTTATCGTACAAAAGCTAAACCTTTCAGTTTCCACTCATAAGTCCATTCAAAATAGGAATCAGTACCGCATTCACACCGTCGGCGGCTCTCTTTAACTGTTCATTATTTCTACTCTGCTTAATCATCGCTTTGAATATTCAAATGATTTTCTTTATTCTAACAAAGCTTGTTAAAAAGTCAAGCACAAATTTAGGACTATTTGAATAGAGCTCTAGAACTCTATGGTATAATAAGAGCTAAGACACTAGAAATACGAGGAGGACAATCATGCAAAAAAGATTAATCATCATAGACGGTAACAGCTTAATTAATAGAGCTTTTTTCGCAATTCAGCAGCGTCTTACTAATAAAGACGGCGTACCTACCAATGCGGTCTATGGTTTTTTAAACATGCTGTTAAGAGTTATGGAGGACTATAAACCTGACTGGCTTAGCGTCGCTTTTGATATGAAAGCCCCAACTTTCCGACATACCGCTTATGCAGACTATAAGGGTACGCGGAAGGGTATGCCAGACGAGTTGGCAGTACAAATGCCAATTCTCAAGGAAATACTGGATGCCATGGGCATTCATCGGACAGAACTTAGTGGGTTTGAAGCAGACGACCTGATTGGTACCATTGCTAAGCGTTTTGGCAATAACGGTCATGAAGTTCTTATTCTCACAGGCGATAAAGATGCGCTACAACTGGTAGATGATAATATTACAGTCCTGATTACCAAACAGGGCATCTCTCAAATTGATATGATGACACCTGAGAAAGTCATGGCTGACTTTGAACTGACACCAGCTCAAATCATCGACTTGAAAGGTCTAAGTGGGGACACTTCTGACAATATTCCGGGTATTCCAAGTATTGGGCCTAAAACGGCTACAAAACTACTCAAAACCTATGAAACAGTCGAGCGTTTAATCGATGAATATGAAACGATTGAAAACAAACGCATTAGAGGCTTGGTAGCGGAATACGCCCATCAAGCTATGATGAGCAAAAAACTAGCGACCATTGAAGTCAATGTACCTTTAGAGTTTGAAGAAGACGATTTTAAATGCGACAAGCCAGATACTAAGACTTTAGTCGATCTGTTGATGCTATATGAACTGAAGTCCTTTATTCCAAGAGTAAGTACAGAAGAAATTCAAGTGGAAAGACCTGAACTTAAACTGACGATAGTAGATCAACCACTGGAAATGACAATTCCATTTGCTCAGCTTAGCCAGTGGCAAAGTGTTGGCTTATATATGCTAATAGATAAGGTAAATGTTGTTTCAGACCAACCTGTTGGTTTAGCGTTAGCCTCAGCTGAGGGTGAGGTATTTTACTTTGACTTCTCAAAGATTAACTTTAGAGACTTTTTAGAAGTTTATGGCGGCTGGCTCATGAGTTCAACGATTGAACTTTCTGGTTACGACTTGAAAAAGGAATGGCTGGTTTGTTTTGCACATCAAGTGGAACTGAAAGGCAAGTTGTTCGATGGCTTAATTGCCCACTATCTGCTGGCTGCTGCTAAGAGCAGTTATAGCATTGACGATACGGCTTACGAGTATTTGAACTTGACCATTGACAGCGATGAACAGGTCATTGGAAAAGGGGTTAAGACGAAGCTGTATAAACAGTTGGAACTTGAAGTGGCGGCGGCTTTTGCAGGGAGTAGAGCATTTACATCGCTTAAACTTAAAAATATTTTAACAGAGCAATTAACAGAAGAAGGGTTACTCAACCTTTTCGAAGACGTAGAAATGCCTTTGGTTGAAGTGCTTTCCAATATGGAATATGAAGGATTCAATGTAGATCAGGTGGAACTTGAAAGCTTGAATCAGGCGGTCAGTACAAAGTTAATAGAGATTGAAAAGGATATTTACCATTTCGTAGACACGCCGTTTAACTTGAACTCACCAAAACAGCTTGGAGAAGTGCTCTTTGAAAAGTTGGGACTTCCTCACGGCAAGAAGACAAAGACGGGCTACTCGACAAATGTGGACGTGTTAGATAAGCTAAAAGACGCTCACCCGATAGTGCCGCTCATACTGGAGTATAGAACGTATTCTAAGCTAAAAAGCACTTATTTAGATGGTCTTAAAGCGGTGATTAACCCTACGACTGAGAAAATACATTCAAGTCTCAAACAAACGGTGGCAGTGACAGGCAGACTCAGTTCTACGGAACCAAATTTACAAAACATACCTGTTAGGATTCCACTTGGCAGAATGATTAGAAAGGTCTTTGTACCATCGGCAGGCAATGTACTGGTGGATGCGGACTACTCTCAAATTGAACTTCGTATTTTAGCCCATTACTCAGAAGACCCTAATTTGCTTAAAGCGTTTAGGGAGGGGATGGACATTCACACCATGACTGCGAGTCAAGTGTTCAATATGGCACCTGAAAAGATTACGAGCCTTGAACGTAGCCGTGCTAAAGAGGTAAACTTTGGTATTGTTTATGGCATGAGTGATTATGGTCTTGCAGAAAACCTTGGCATACCAAGAAAGACTGCAAAACTATATATTGATAGTTATTTTGACAACTATCCAAACGTTAAAACCTTCATGGACGGTAAGATTCAAGAGTGTCGTGACCAAGGGTATGTGACGACGATTCTAGGACGGAAGCGGTTTATACCAGACATTCAGGCTTCTAATTTCAATGTGAGAAGCTTTGCCGAAAGAACGGCTATGAACACGCCTATTCAAGGCAGTGCGGCGGACTTAATTAAACTGGCGATGATTTTGGTTTATAGAGAGATTAAAGCAAAAGGGCTTAAGTCTAAGTTGATTCTTCAAGTACACGATGAATTGTTAGTTGATACGGTTCCAGAAGAACTTGCGATAGTAGAAAAACTAGTAAAGGATAACATGGAAGCGGCGATGGACCTCTTAGTGCCTATGCTGGTTGAAATTCATGCTGGTCCAAACTGGTATGAAACTAAGTAGGGGTGTGACGCGATGAAAACTTATGCCATTACAGGTGGGATTGCCAGCGGAAAGAGTACCTTTAGTCAAATTATATTAAAACGTGGTCTGCCATTTGTAGATTGTGATGCGCTCGTTCATGATGGTTATGTACAAGGGCATGTCTTGTATAATGCGGTCGTTGGGCACTTTGGGACAGATATTTTAGACAAGCAAGGTGAGATAGATCGGCGTTTATTAGGACAAAGAATTTTTAGTGATCCTAATGCGCGCCGGATGCTAGACCGAATTACGCACCCACTCATTCGAAAACTCGTTGCTGAGCAGTTGGAGGCTTATAAAGCGAGTGGCGCGCTTATTGCGTTTGTAGACGTACCGCTACTATTTGAGACAAATATGGAAAGCGATTATGATGCGAGCATTCTAATTGATACGGAAGAACACCTTCAACTTAAACGGCTCATGGCTCGTAATCATTTCAGTGAAGAAGATGCAAGGCAGCGCATGGCAACGCAAATGCCCCTTGTTGAGAAGCGCCTGCGTGCCAGTTATCAAGTTTGCAACAATAGTTCACTAGAGACTTTTGTACTGCATTCAAACCAATTAATTGATCAATTGGTTAAAGAATCTGAACGTACAGAAAAAAAATAATAAAAAGCTTGACCGACTGGGGTTAGGTCTGTATAATAGAGTTTGTCAGGTAATACTGACAGACATGCGAAAGTGGTGGAACGGCAGACACACTATCTTGAGGGGGTAGCGTCGAAAGGCGTGCGGGTTCAAATCCCGCCTTTCGCACCAGTAAAAAACATCTATCTTTGATAGGTGTTTTTTTTATTTAGAAATATGAGTAATTAAAAAGCCTGAGCGTCTATTTGGATATAGATGCTCAGGCTTTTGTGTTTTATATTAGAATGCAGCAACGACACCGCCATTGTAATGGCTGTCGATGTAGTCTTTAACTTTTTCAGATTGAAGGACTTTGAGAAGTTTCAAAATTCGTTCATCTGATTCATTACCTTTTTTTACTGAGAGAATATTAGCATAAGGTGAGTCTGCACCTTCCAAGAGAATTGAATCTTTGGGTGGGTTGATATTGGCTTCTAATGCGTAGTTACCATTGATGATAGAAGCGTCTACATCTTCTAAAACTCTTGGGAGTTGTGCAGCTTCAACCGCTATAAATTTGAAATTATTTGGGTTCTCTACAATATCCTTTTCGGTCGCTTCAAGACCAGCTGTTTCAGATAATTTGATTAAACCTTTGCTGGCTAACAGTATAAGTGCTCGGCCGCCGTTAACCGCATCACTAGGAATGGCAATTTGTGAACCCTCAGGCAGTTCCTCAACCGATTTATATTTCTTAGAGTAAAGGCCAAGTGGTTCAACGTGAACTGTGCCCACTGAAACTATTTCAGTACCGTGGTCTTTGTTGAAGCTGTCTTGGTAAGGAACGTGTTGGAAGAAGTTGGCGTCAATTTCACTATCGTTTAAAGAAAGGTTTGGTTTAATGTAGTCTGTAAACTCGATAATTTGAAGGTCAATGCCCTCAGCTTTGAGGTCGTCTTTGATTAGGTTGAGTAGTTCGGCATGAGGGACGGGTGTTGCTCCGACTTTGAGGACTTGAAGTTCCGTGGTTGGAGCAGTTTCAGAAGTCGCTGTTGAAGTTTTTGCGTTTTGGCAACCAGTGAGCGCTACCAAGCTGATGATTAAGGTAGCAGCTAAACCTAAATTAAGTAATTTTTTCATTGTTTTTTCCTCCAAAAGAATACATTAAGTGAATGTGTAAAGTGCTATAGACCACGAGTTCTAAGAACGCGAGTGGCAGTGAAATTACCTAGTGCTTGAATGCCCTGCACTAGTAGAATAATCACGATGACTGAGGCAATCATGACATCTGTTTGAAAGCGGTGGAAGCCGTATCGAATGGCTAAGTCACCTAGACCGCCGCCACCAATGGCTCCTGCCATTGCAGAGTAGCCGACGATGTTGATAACGGTTAG
>JBGSUZ010000582.1:0-4167 GCA_041753235.1 Acidaminobacteraceae bacterium | reverse complement strand
GTACTGAGAAAATAAAATCTGATTCTTTGATTGGCAGATAATCTGACTTATGATATACCCCTTTAAATAAACCCGTTCCGGTTAACTGGCCTGACCCTATGGTTATTTTAGACTGCATAACCTGATAGTTGCCTGTCAAGGTAGGGTCATTAGGATTTAAAAAGGCATCTATGCGCTCTTTTTGATGGCTCTCCATAAAATGATATGAGATAGGCATTGCTATAACGGTAGCAATGATGACACCAAGAATCAACTTTCTATTAGCGCCTGCTACATACACCATGCCACATGTAATAAAGAGAAATACCAAAGCCGTCCCTAAGTCTGGTTGTTTCAATAAAATCAGCAGAAATGGCGATATAAACAATCCAATCTTCAATAAGTCGAGTATATTATTGATGCGGCCCTGTTGATTCTCCAGATATTTAGCAAAACAAATAATAAACCCAAGTTTCGCTATCTCGGCAGGCTGAAAATACATGATTTTTAAATCAATCCAGCTTCTTGCACCCATCTGATTGACACCTAGTCCCGGCACATAGACTGTCAACATAATAAGCAATGAAGCTACATATACCACTTTGTAAAGTTCCGTCAGCGTTTTATAGTCTACCATCAATAATAGAAATGCTAGACCGCCACCTAAAAAGAAGCCTACAACTTGAATAATCACACGTCTGTTAAGCCCTGTCTCCATTACGCCTGTAGCGCTCGAGATAACGGTTACCCCTAAACAAAACAAACAAAATACCAGGATGATTAGACCAAAGTCTAAATTTTTCAACATACTTCTGTTAAACACAATATCACCTCAGAAAAAGACCCCCTAAAGAGGGGGCTCTAATTATGCACGCTTCATATTTTTTATTGGGATGCTGGCCACAAGTGCAGGTTTACCGTCTGCGCCTTCATACGTACGCGTAATTTTAATATCCAAGCCAATTTCATCAATTTCAATATAGCTAGATAGTGCATCCAGTAAATCGCCTTTTACCATTTCTAATAATTCCGGTGAGCAATTAGAACGGTCATGTACAAGGACGAGCTTAAGTCTGTCCTTTGCCACATTCTTACTAGAATTATCTTTCCCTAAAAACTTAAAGAAATCAAACATGAGCTCCCCTCCTTACTTACCAAAACTAAACATCTTAAATATTTTTGTTAACAAGCCTTCTTGGACTTCGAGGTCTAAGTAAGGCACTTCTTCACCAGTAATTCTCTTTGAAATATTTTTGTACGCCTGTCCGCAAATCGAGTCTGCATTGCCAACGGCAGGCTCTCCACGATTTGTGCTGATTACAATTTCTTCATCATCTGGCACAACACCAATCAAGTCAATCGCCAAAATATCTGTAATATCTTCAATATTCATCATGTCACCACGTTTGACCATATCTACACGTAGGCGGTTCACAATGAGTCTAGGGTTTCTTAATTCAGCAGCTTCCAACAAGCCAATGATTCTATCCGCGTCTCTTACTGCGGAAATCTCAGGCGTTGTTACAACAATCGCGCGGTCTGCACCGGCAATAGCATTCTTAAACCCTTGTTCAATACCTGCAGGACAGTCAACGATAACGTAGTCATAGTCTTCTTTAAGTTCATTGCACAGTTGAATCATTTGTTCCTGATTCACTGAATCTTTGTCCTTTGTTTGAGCTGCTGGCAGTAAAAATAAGCCATCATATCGTTTATCCTTAATCAGCGCTTGTCTGACACGGCATTTTTCTTGAACCACATCGACTAAGTCAAATACGATTCTATTCTCTAAACCAAGAACAACGTCAAGATTTCTAAGACCGATATCCGCATCAATTACAACTACTTTTTTGCCTAGCATAGAAAGTCCTGCTCCAATATTGGCTGTTGTCGTCGTTTTACCAACGCCGCCTTTACCAGAGGTTATTACAATACACTCACCCATTTTTATAGTTCCCCTCCCAAATTACATCAAATAAGGTTCAATGACAATCATATCACCTTTTACTATTGCGATTTCTGGATCTGCGCCATCGTTTTCATCAGGTGGTCTGGTAATTAGTTTGCCAATCCTAAGTTGGGTTGGGTTTAACTGATTTGCACAGACATACGCCTCATGATTCCCATTAGCACCGGCGTGGGCAACGCCTCTTAAATGTCCCATGATGACAATGTTGCCATCTGCTATAATTTCTGCACCAGGATTTACATCCCCAAGTACAACTACATTTCCTTTAAATACGACAGATCTTCCTGAACGCATTGTCCCTCTTACAAACTGGGTAGGCCCTTCTTTAAGCCCCATAAAGACTGAATCTTCCGGTTCTCTTGCCTTAGCCTTTGTTTTGTTCTCCTGAACAGTTTCTTCTTGAACCACCGTTACTGGATTTACCTCAACAGGTGTTGGGGTCGGTTTCACAACCGCCATCGGTGGAGAAATCATGAAAAGTGCCAATGAATTCACATGCATGTCAGCTTTTTCAAGTAAGATGGCTTCAAGCTGACGTTTTTCACTGGCTGAAGCAGTTCTGCCACCAATACCAATGATTGTTGCACCCTTGAAAAAACCAGCTGATTTTTTTATTTTTTCTTCAAGTTTCAAAAGAACATCAGAAAATTCCATTTCACTGTCCAATTGGAGCACAATACCGTCTTTAGTCCCTTTGAATTCTACTGAGCTTTTTGAACTCATTAGTAGCCCCCCATCTGTTTGAAGTGTCTTAATTCGTATTTAGTTCAACGTTGTCACTTGTTGTTGGTTTATAATTTGTATTGGTTGCCGGTATTTTCAAATAATCACCAATTAGTTCTCTGACTATTGGTCCTGAATAACCACCATGACCGCCTTCTGGAATCAGAATTGCAATTGCAATCTGAGGATCGTCTAGTGGTGCGAAGGCTACAAACCATGAAAATTCACCAAAGTCAGCTCTATAAGTATTAATTTGTTCATCTGTTAAATTTCTGCTACTCAACGATTTAATTGCAAAACGCATTGCATTCTCTTCTTTTAAGTAGCCTTGTGCAACCAATGAATTGATTCGATTCTCTACTTTTTGCTTATCAGCTTCACTCGTCATCGTCTTTATACTATTTTTGAGCTTTGCCAATTCTTCATTCCGATCCTTAAGAACATCTTTAGTTTTTGCTTGAACTTGGCTAAAAGACAAACGACCATCTATTCTACTCAAATAGGTCTTGAAATACGCGATTTCATCTTTTGGTGGAATTTTTCCTTGTTTTTGAGCTGTACCAGTCTTTGCACCTACCTTCACAGGAAAGTTTCTAAATATGCTTCTTGCAGACCCTTTATCTCCACTCGCAACATAGTTCATAGCTGTGCGTAAATACTGGAAAGTCTTAGGATTGTTCGTTTGTATTTTCTCAACTGTTGGTGCAGGCTTTTCAGTGTCTCCAACCTGTTTAACCAATGTCAACGGATAGTTATAGCCATCGTTAGCAACTGTCATAATATACCTTGCCATTTGAGCAACTGTATATTTATGATCGCCCTGTCCAATGGAAAGATTGAGTAAGTCACCTTCATGGAATTTCATTTGATTGAAATAATCATATTTTATTATATCAGCTAATTTCTCTAAAGTCCCTTTATTTGCGCCAAGATCCTCTAATTTTTTAATAACCTGTGTTCGTGATGGTATTTCTTCCGACCAACTTACAATTGTGGTTGCAACACTATCCAATTTTTCAGGTGTATTGATCATCTCAGCAGGGAAGTAATCTTTTAAAACACTTTTCAACTTAGCTTTTAACATATTCTGTACGGATTTCTTCTTGTTATCAGGGTCAGGAATGCCATAAGCTGCTTCTTCAATCTCAAGACCCGTTTTTTCATCTAGACCAAAATCCTTAGAGTACGTCAAAAGTTTATTTGTTGTCATTGTGTAATTGAGCTTAGTGCCTTTAGCATAATCGTAACCAGATGCGATGTCATAGAAATAATAGTTACAAGATACTTCCATTGCAGAATTTAAATTAACGTAGCCATGTCTCGCCCTATACTGATTCCAAAGAAGACATCCAAAGCTATGACCACCAATTTCAATAAACCCATCGTCATAAAGACTCTGATAAGGACTTAATCCTTCTTCCAGTGCCGCATAAGCTGTCGATACTTTATAAATCGAACCTGGTTGCACACCTGTCATCGTCGCCATATTGAATAGC
>JBGSUZ010000581.1:0-4606 GCA_041753235.1 Acidaminobacteraceae bacterium | reverse complement strand
GGTTTTAGGACTAATCAGTATGTTTACCAACGAGTTACCACAAGCCTGGGTATTTGCAACCCCTATATACGGAACACTCATAGGGATGAAGTATGCTTTGTCTGCGGAGTTGACTTGGGGCCTATTTGGGCTTAATATTTTGGTATCGGCGTGTGTTGTACTCGCCATCATTTGGGTCATTCGCCAAATGTTTAATTCTGAAAAAATAATGTTTGGAGCGTGATACCATGAATAACAGTTGGTTTTCAGTAGAAAATAATCTTATTGACCGCAGTGATTTAGACATATTTGAAAAGATGTGTTCTGTTGTACTGGCGCGGTATGCGGGTCGAGCGGAATTTTCAAATATGCTCAATATTCAAGTCGTTGCCATACGCATGGGTTGCTCCGTGGAGCAGGCTGAACGTGCGTTGAATAGCCTTATCGCGAAACGGTTGGTCACTTTAGAAGATACCGAACGCATTGAACCTGAACTGTTGACTGTGGAAGCGGTAAAGGTCAATAGCCGGGTCATACGCTCGGAGGAACAACCAGAGACAAAACCACAAGCGCCTAATGCGTTTGAAAGTTTAGAGAGCTTTGATGAAGAAAAGCCTGTAAAGCAGACAAAACGTAAATCTACCAGAAAGAAAAAAGTTGAGGAACCTGCTTCGGAACTTAAGGAGGCACTCCTTTCAAACTCAGTTCCAAAGGAAGTGGCAGAGGCAGTTGCCGAAGCGGTAGCAAAGGAAACTTCACAAGCGAATTCGACACCTAGACCTGTCGTGCCTAAACAGGTACGCGAAGGCGTTCAGGAGTTGATAGATCAAATTTTCGACATAGTGGACGAAAATATCAACGACCGTGAAGCACGTATCATATTGAGTTTTGCCAATAACAATGTGGACTTGATTCGAGAGAAATACAAAATAGCCAAGAGTTCTCAGGTTAGCGACAAAATTGAAATGCTAATCAATGAATTGCAGCGAAAAGATGAACCGGCCGGTAAACGAAGCAGTAGCTCACGAATTGAGGAAAGGACAGAGGCAATGAATGATATTGACGGAAGTCAGAATCCAAAGTCTATGTCAAAGGGCCTTCAAAACTCGCAAATTGATCTTGAAAACATCAATCGGATGGTGGCTATAAAACAGAGTAGTTACGGTAAACAAGGTAATAAAACTAAATAGAAAAAAAGCTTCAGCGCACAGGGGTGGCGCTGAAGCTTTTTTGATTGGTTCTAATTTAGAGCAGTTATATTTACAGCAGGTCCTCGCCTTCTTCCCAATCTAATGGGCAGAGGCCACCTGTTTGTAACGCTTTTAATACGCGAAGGGTTTCTTCGACACTTCTTCCAACGTTTAAGTCATGGACGACAGAATATCGGACAACACCTTCTGGGTCAATAATGAATAGGCCACGCAGCGCAATGCCGGCTTCTTCTATCAATACGCCATAGTCTCTCGAAACAGATTTTGTCAAATCGGCTGCAAGAGGGAAGTTGAGTTGACCTAGCGAACTATTGATCCAAGCCTTATGGGAATGCTCACTGTCTATGCTGACACCGAGTACATCGGCTCCAAGGGCTTTGAATGCTTCATGTTTTTTACTGTAACCTGTAATTTCAGTTGGGCATACAAATGTAAAGTCGAGTGGATAAAAGAACATGACGAGCCATTTGCCCTTATAATCCGCCAGTGAAATGCGACCAAAGTCTTTGCCATCGCCTGAAGCGGTTGCCATGCTGAACTGTGGGGCCTGAGTGCCTACAAACCTTTCCATTGTAAATATTGCCTCCTTTATGGGTTAATGTTTATTCTTGAGAATCATTATCAGTTGATAACATGATTATAAACTTAAAGTGTATTGAATGCAAGTTTAAAATTGCTACATTCCTAAAAAATATTTTTTTGATTTCGCCATAGAGTTGCAGGGCTTAATCATGTACAATCTTCTTAAGTCAGTTATTGCATCACATATACGTTGAAGGAGAAGGCATTTGAAGAAAAAGCAAATAGCGAGACACCTGGTGACAATTTTATTGGCTTTGGTAGCACTTGTATTGTTGAGTGCTTGTCATAAAGAGCCTGTTAAACCTAAAGTGGTAGCACCACCAGTGGAAGCGCCGGTGGAGGAAGTTTTCGACAAGATGGATGATGACGAGGCAGAACAATTGCTTACCAAGGTTCGCGACTATGCAGAAACCTTTGAAATATCCAATGTGGAAAAGGAGCTGAAGGCAGAAATTAAGAAGGCTGTGAAAAAGGGCACCAAATCAGAGGACGCGGAGGAAATCATAACCGTGGTGGTGGGTGCTTTTATGGAAATAGAACTAAAAAAGAAAATTGTTGAGGGATTAGACGAAAATGTGGGTCGTCATACTGAGGAGGACGTGCTCCTCGTTTATGAAGCAATGAATACCACAGATTTGGTAAGGTTTATAGTAAACTATGAAATAGAAAGATTAAAAATGGAAGGGTATTTGAGGTGATATTAAATGAAGACAATTATGATTGTTGAAGATGAAGACCGTTTAAGAGAGATTTTAAGAGACTACTTTGAGGAAGAGGGTTTTGCGATTATTGAAGCTGCCAATGGTCGTGAGGCAATTGAAAAGTTTGAGAAACACAAGGTAGACTTGATGCTCTTGGATATTATGATGCCGGAAATTGACGGTATGACCGTTTGTAAGCGCATTCGCAGAAATTCAGATGTGCCAATTATTATTATTACCGCCAAATCGGAGGACGAAGACAAGATTTTGGGCTTTGAGCTGGGTGCGGACGAGTATGTGACGAAGCCCTTCAGTCCCAAGGTGCTTGTAGCGAGAACCAAGGCTTTGTTAAAACGTATGCAGCAGGTTAGCAACGGCGGTAGTCACAAAGAAGAAAATTTAGTGACGGCGGGTATTATCAGTGTCAATCGCTTGTCTTATGAAGTCAAAGTGGCAGATCAGGAAGTGCCTACACTTAGTCCTAAAGAATATGAACTGCTCATTTATTTAATGACGCACCGCAATAAGGTACTTTCCCGAGAAGCTATTTTAAGTGCGGTATGGGGTATGGACTATTATGGAGACCTTCGAACGATTGACACTCATATTAAAAAACTTCGTGTCAAATTAGGCAAAGGCGCCAAGTACATTAAAACCATTATTAGAGCAGGATACATGTTTGAGGTGAAATAATGCAACGTAAGGGGATTGCCTTTAAGCTGTTTGTATTGATGGTTATCACCTTTTCCATCTTTATCAGCTCGGTGCTCTATCTGCAAAGTGTCTTTTTTGAACGTTTTTATTTGGATAGAAAGTATGTGACTCTCGAAAAAACGTTAAACGATTTCGTAGACATTTACATTAACTCCAATTGGAATAAGTACAATCTTGACAGACAGGCCAAACTGTTTAAAAGTGCGCACAACATTACGTTAGGGGTCTTTGATAATTATTCTTTATTAAACGATGATGTGTATGAGGTGCTACTTGAGGATTATTCTGGCCATATGTTCAGGATTCGTCTGGGTTATTTAATCAACGACCGAGATTTCATGACTTATCGGCCCAAACCTGGAGACCGTTTAGAGGCGGAGGGCATTATTTGGAGTGATCGGCCGGAGAACTATACACCGGTCAAGGTGTGGGTCAACAATGAACTATGGTTTAATTATAAGGAACAATATGGCTATCAGGAATCAGATATGCTTGACAAAATTTCAGGCAAGGTAGTGACTGCGGTGCTACCTGCCGGGGAAGACTTGATTAGTGGTACAGATACGCAACTGGTTTGGGGCGCATTTAACTTTTGGCTTGGAAAAAATGGCTATAGTTTTGAGAACCTTAAAGAAGGCAAATTCATTTACTATGACAAAGCCAGCCATACGAAGAGCACAGTATTTATACGGATTATCGATAAAGATGGCGGTAAACGGTATATTGTGGCAGCGATTCCCCATCAAGCTATACTGGAAGCGATAGAGATTATGAAAGACTATTATGGATTTGTGTTTGCGGCGGTCGTGCTATTGGTGGCGTTGCTGTCATATGTGTTTATTATTATGGTCTCGAGGCCACTCATTCATATAAACCAAGTGGCTGAAAAAATTGCGCACTTGGACTTTAGCGAGCGTCTTGAAATCAATAGTGAGGATGAGATTGGCAGTTTATCGAACAGCCTCAATATAATGAGTGATAATCTAAAGAGCAGTTTAGATGAGCTTCAACTGCACAATACTAAGTTAAAAGAGGATATTGAAAGAGAAAGAGAAATTGAAACCATGCGTAAGGACTTCATTAATGGTGTTTCACACGAACTGAAAACGCCACTTGGGATTATGAAGAGTTATGCAGAGGCCCTTCAAGATGGCATTGGCAAGCAGAAGCAACCGTATTATGCCTCTGTCATATTAGATGAAATTGATCGAATGGATGCGCTGGTCATGGATATGCTTGAAATTTCTAAACTCCAGTCGGGAACCTACAAGCTTCAGTTTGAAGCGGTGTATCTTGTAGAATTAATTGAAGAGGCTTTATATCGTTTAGAAGCGCTCTTTGATGAGAAGAACTTGCGTGCACGTGTGGTTGCGACTGTGGATAATGTTTCGGTATGGGCAGACTATGGCAAACTGGAAA
>JBGSUZ010000580.1:0-14268 GCA_041753235.1 Acidaminobacteraceae bacterium | reverse complement strand
CTTTTCTATCCATAAGTTACTTGGCTGAACCTCAATACCGCCTTTGTGGTTTGCCCTAATCCCGTGTCCAGTGGAGACATGGTTAAATGCCTCTGCCGTTTTGGTATTATGAAGAAAACTGAGGAGTTTACCCTTTTCGATTAGACTGCGTCTGTTAGTCAAAGTCCCCTCGTCGTCAAAGTGCATGATTCTCGCACCACCCAAGAGTCTTGGGTCGTCAATCAGGTTAACCAGTCCACTTGCAATGGTTTCTCCTATCTTCCCTTCAAGTAGCGACATTTTGTCCAGCACCCTGTCCGCACAAAAGACTGGTGCAAAGCCTTCTAGCAAAGCCGCCGCCACGGTATTCAGCAATATCACAGGGTAATTGCCAGAGGTTATAATACCGCCCGTCAGGCTTTTTGCAGCAAGCTGTCCCGCTTCTCTGCCAAGCAGGGTTACTTGAAGTTCAGTGGCACGCTCAGCCGTTTGTGCTGAAAACGCCGTCCTGACTGTCTCTCCACGCTCTGCAACCGCCGAAACCGCAGCCGAACAGACACTACTGTGCTCACGCAGATCCATGCCCGTACTGCTAAACAGATAGCGCTTTTTACGAATCTCATGGTATTCACAAAAGTCCGTCTTTGTAACCTCAGGCGCTGCCTCTAGGGCGGCTTGTTCAAGACTTAACAGCAATTCTATTTTAGGTTGAACCTCTGTCTGGTCATTCGCATAGAAGTTTTTTGCAAAACATTGTTTATGCCCTTTTTTAGGTTTGAGAACGCCTTCTAGTCCAAGAGAGGCACTTTCAACAAGCGATTCTATTAAAGATTCAATCTGATTATTGGATAACTGTTCTGTATAGGTTGTACCCGAGCGTCCTTTATAAATGCCTCTAAGCGATGCCACCCGCTCATCAGATGCGGTTAAACCTTCTAAAACGCCTTGTCCAGCTGTCAAATGCAGTCCAGTGTTTTCCGTTATGCTGACCTCTAAATAGTCTACGCCCTTCGCTGCCGCTACTTCAAAAGTCTGCTGTACAAAGGTTTCTATTGCTGGGTCTGCCAATTCGCCAATATTGTAGTTTAGCCTTTGCATCTACACACCTGCCCTTCCGCCGACCGTCATCGACTGGATTCTCAGGGTTGGCTGCCCCATGCTGACAAAAATGGCGCCGCTGGCTGCATAGCAGTAGCCCTGTTCCAACTTGAGGTTATTGCCGACCATGTCCACCTGTCTGAGAATTTCTGCACCATTGCCCACTAGAGTTGCGCCTCTGACGGGCTTTTCAATTTTTCCATTTTTGATCCAGTAGCCTTCTACCACCGAAAAGTTGAAGTCCCCTGTTGTCGGGTTGACCGAGCCTGCACCAAGGCTTTTGGCAAATAAGCCATTTTCCGTTGCGGCAAACATGTCCGCAACTTGGTGTGCGCCACTGTCAATGTAAGTATTGCTCATGCGCGAAGTCGGTGCAAACCGGTAGGACTGCCTTCTTGAAGAACCGTTGGCAACTGCGCCCATGCGTTTTGCACTGAGGGTGTCTAGCATGTAATTTTTAAGCGTCCCGTTTTCAATAAGCATATTTTTCTGAGTGGGCGTCCCTTCATCGTCTATGCCCGAAGAACCCCAAGCGTTTTGAATAGACCCGTCGTCTACTAGTGTTACCACGTCCGAAGCGATTTTCTGGCCCAGCTTACCCGTAAAGACCGAATTGCCCCTTGAGACCGCTGAACCTTCTAGACTATGACCACAGGCTTCGTGGAAAATAAGCCCGCCAAAACCGTTGTCTATAATAACAGGAAACTTGCCTGCTGGGCAGTAGTCTGCCTTGACCATAGTCGCTGCCATTTGAGCCGCTTTTATGGCATGTGCATTAAGGTCAATCCCTTCATAGAACTCAAAACCCTGAAGGGCGCCCGGGCCTGAATAGCCGCTTTCCATGCGACCTTCGAATTCTGCCATAGCTCTAAAGAGCACCCTTGTTCTGACGCGTCTGTCTGTGGCATAAAGGCCATTCGAGTTAGCGATTTGAATATGCTGGTCTTGGTCTAAGTACCGCGCATCGGTTTGAATAATCGTCTTGTCAAAACCTGTCGCCGCAAAGTGGGCTGACCTGAGCAGATCAGCCTTTGTTTGCATGGCAACGGTTCTTGGGGAATTTAAAAATATATGGGGACTCGGTGCTGTGAGAAGGGGGTTTAGCACCTGAGTTTGACCGTCTAGTCTGCTGCCTTTAAGAGATTCTGACAGTTGTTTTGCGAGTGCTTTTAAAACCTCTGGGTCACTGCTGTTGGCATAGCCGTAAAAGCAGCTTAGGTCTTTAATGAGCCTAATACCAACACCAAAGTCCGTTCCAGAAACGGCATTTTCTATTTGACTGCCTCTTGCACTAAGCTCCGTGCAATCGGTTTGTTCTGTAAATACTTCTACGAAGTCCCCGCCTGTTTGCAGGGCAATGTCTATCAGTTGTGCGAGTAGGGCTTCACTTAGCATAGGTTTCCCTCACAATCATGCTTGCGTATATAAGTGACAGGCGACGTAGCGGTCAGGGGCCGCTTCTATCCATTTAGGTCTTAACTCTGAGCAGATTGGCATTGCCGCGTGACAGCGTTTGACAAACTTACAGCCCTCTGGTGGGTTAATAGGACTTGGCACTTCTCCCGTCAATTTAATGCGCTCGCCCTTGTCCTCCGCCTTTACCGACGGCACGGGAATGGACGAAATAAGCGCCTTCGTATAAGGGTGAAGCGGATTTTTATACAGTTCTGCAGTTTCACCCATTTCAATCATTGCACCTAAATACATGACGCCAATTCTGTCTGAAATATGCTTGACCATCGACAGGTCATGAGAAATGAACAAGTAAGTCAGCCCCATGTCCTGTTGGAGTTTTATGAGCAGGTTGACAATCTGCGCCTGTATGGACACGTCTAGAGCTGAAATAGGCTCGTCACAGACAATAAACTGAGGTTCTACTGCAAGTGCTCTGGCTATGCCTATACGCTGACGCTGTCCACCTGAAAGTTCATGGGCAAATCGAGAAGCGTGCTCTGCATTTAGTCCCACTTGTTTTAAAAGCTTGGTAACCCTTGCATTGCGCTGCTTTTCAGGCTCTTTAATATGAACGTCCATGCCTTCCCGTACAATATTGCCAATGGTCATTCTTGGGTCTAGTGACGCATAATGGTCTTGGAAAATGATTTGAGCGTTCTTTTTAAAGCCGATTAAAGCTTTGTTGTCCATGGTATGCACATTGCTTTGGTTATACAGCACTTCGCCTTCTGTCGCTTTGTAAAGACCTAGAATCGTTCTGCCACAGGTTGTTTTCCCACAGCCAGATTCACCAACAAGGCCCAGTGTCTCTCCTTTGTAAATGTTGAAGCTGACATCGTCTACGGCTTTGAGCGTTTTGTCTTTGACTGGAAAGTATTTTTTAAGACCTTTGACTTCAAGTAGAATTTCTTTACTCACTCAAACCACCCCCTGACTTTAATGGATTTTCCACTTCGGGTGCTTCTGGGTGGTTGAGCCAGCAGAAGACACGGTGGTTCTCTGTAAGTTTCGTTTCCTGTGGAGGCTGACTTTTGCAAATGGGCATGCAGTACCGACAGCGCGAAGCAAACGGACAGCCCGGTATGTCTAATAGCAGGTCAGGCGGCGTGCCTTTTAGCGCATACAACTCCCCTTTTGACTTAATGTCGTCGCTGGGAATTGACCGCATGAGCGCCCATGTATAGGGGTGTCGGCAGTTTTCAAAAATCTCTTTGGTCGTGCCCGTTTCAATAATTTGACCGCCGTACATGACCTGAATGCGGTCAGCAAAATCCGCTACCACACCAAGGTCATGGGTTACCAAAATAATGGCAGTCTGCTTCTCTTTTTTTAAATCTCTAAGCAAGTCGATGATTTGTGCCTGTATGGTCACGTCCAGCGCCGTTGTTGGCTCATCTGCAATAAGGACTTTAGGGTCACAAGCCAGCGCCATAGCAATCATGACACGCTGCCGCATACCACCCGAGAGTTGGTGGGGGTATGCTTTAACCCGTTCCGCCGCATTGGGAATATGAACCGCTTCCAAATGGGCAACCGTCTCTGCCAGTGCTTCCTTGCGCTTCATTTTTTTGTGAATTTGAAGACTCTCTGCCAACTGGTCGCCTATGGTCATGGTCGGGTTGAGAGAGGTCATTGGGTCTTGAAAAATCATACTGATGGATTTGCCGCGAATTTCGTTAATGCGCTTATTGGACATACCTAGCATGTCTTCACCTTGAAATAAGACCCCTGAGCCTGTTTTGATTTCCGAGGTGCTTTTGTTGAGCATTCTGAGAATCGCCTTAGCTGTCACGGTCTTACCGCAACCGGATTCACCGACAAACGCCAATGTTTCACCTTCATTGAGGTAGAATGTAGTCCCTCTAACCGCTTTGACTTCTCCGGCATAAGTATGAAAGGACACTTTGAGTTGATTCACTTCTAATATGGGATTCATTTCTCTGCCCCTCCTACTGTCTGAGTTTAGGGTCAAGCGCATCTCTGAGGCCATCTCCCAACAAGGTGAAAGAGAGCATGGTCAGCGCAATCATAAGTGATGGGAAAAACAGCTGGTATGGGTAAAACACCAAATTTTGCTGCGCCGCAGATGCTAAAGCACCCCAGCTTGTATTTGGCGACTGAATGCCTAAGCCGACATAGCTCAGGAAGGCCTCCGCAAAAATGTAGCCCGGTATGTCAAAGGTAATGGCAACGATAATAATGCCAATGGTATTGGGAATCAAATGTTTTCTAATAATGTTCCAAGGCGATACACCTAGGGCTTTTGCGGCTGTCACGTACTCCTGAGAGCTGATTTGAAGCATCTGCCCCCTAACCAGCCGTGCAATACCGCACCAGCCTGTCAAACACATGGCAAGGAGCAGTGTGCCAAGCCCCTTGCTGTCGAGTATCAAAGAAATAAGTATGACCACGAGTAGATAAGGCACACTCATGAGAATCTCTATCACCCGCATCATAATATTGTCTACCCGACCGCCAAAGAAGGCGGAAACGCCGCCGTAAATACAGCCGACAATGGATGACACAAAAGCTGCGGTCAGACCTATGACAATTGAGACACGACCCGCTTTCCACACTCTTGAGAAAATATCTCTGCCCAGTTCGTCTGTGCCAAACCAGTGCGTTGTGTTAGGGGCTTGGTTCAGCAGTGTCGCATCCATATTTTCATAAGAAAAACCGTTCATATACTGGCCTATCAGTGTCATAATGCCTATGACCACTAAGACACCAATTGCAGCCATAGCCACTTTATTTAATTTCAGTCTGCGCCACGCATCTTGCCAATAGGTCATCTGAGGTCTTGCTATTTTCTCGCTGTCTTCGTGGTTACAGCCGATAATGCTAAATTCGCTCACTTCAAATATACTCATAGTCCCCTCCTACTAATTGTCCTCTGAAATACGGATTCGCGGGTCAACCAAGGAATATACGATGTCGGTGATCAACAGCGAGAATATAAAAATAGCTGTGTAGAAAATCGTATTTCCAAGAATCATTGTAAAATCGCGGTCATTAATGGAGCTGATAAAATAAAAGCCCAAACCCGGAATACCAAAAATGGATTCTATGACAAACGATCCGACAAATATACCTGCTATAGAAGGGCCTAGTATGGTGATGGTTGGTAAAATCGCATTGCGCAAAATATGCTTGCGAATGATGTTAAACCTTGAAACGCCTTTGGCCTGAGCCGTCAAAATGTAGTCTTGGTTGACCACGTCTAGCACACTTGAACGCATATAACGGGCGTAGGTTGCTATTGAGCCAAAGCACAGGGCAATGGTAGGCAGTACCGTATGCTTGAAACTGCCCCAGCCTGTCGTTGGAAACCAGTCCCATTTAACCGTGAAGAAGTACTGAAAAATAGCTGCCGTCACAAAGATGGGGACGGTTATACCCATAATGGCAACCACCATGACCAGATAGTCCGGCCACTTATTGCGGTTAAGTGCGGCAATAATCCCGAGGGTAATGCCTATGAAAAAGCCAATGAACAGCGCCTGCGCGCCTAGTCGCCCTGAAACGACAGACAGTTTTCCTATCGTTTCGGAAACACTTCTGCCCGGGTAACGCAAGGACTCGCCTAAATTACCCGTCGCTAGATTTTTCATAAACATGCCGTATTGAACAATAACAGGCTTGTCTAGTCCATATTTTGCGTAATAATTCATCCTTGTCTGCTCAGGCAAGTTTTTAGCCATATGTGCTAAAGGATCTCCCGGTATGGCGTGCATTAGGAAAAATGTCGCCGTTATGACAATCCAGAGAACTAACAGCATGTAGAGTACTCTTTTGATGATATAACGTCCCACGGTGTCTCTCCTTTCAATGCTTATTGAACTCTGCCTTCTGTGAATGAATACTTGAAGCCAACCGTACCAAACGATGTGACACCAAGTCCTTTGACATAGTTATAGGTGAACGTATTGCCTCTTGGGTAGACCACTGGTGCAATAACCGCTTCATCGTATAGCAGGATTTGTTCTGCTTGTTTAAGGAGTTCTGTTCTCTCAGCTTGGTCTAATGACGCCGCCGCTTTGTTGATCAGTTCATCATATTGGGCATTCGACCAGCCTGTGTAAATGCTGTTAGCATTGGATTTGAAGAGGTCAAGCATACAAATTGGGTCATTGAAGTTTGCGCCCCATGCCATGTACGCCATTTGGTATTCAAACTTAGACGACTTGTCCATGAAAATAGGCCAGTCCACCAGTTCAGGCTGTACATTAATGCCAAGGGTTTCTTTATACATTTGTTGGAAGTAGTCGCCTATGGTCTTGAAGCGTTGGCTTGTACCGCCAAACATAATTTTAAGTGTTACTTTGCTTGGGTCAGGGTCCATGCCAAGCTCCGTAAGTCCTTTGATAAACAGCGCTTTTGCTTCTGGATTCTCTTCTGACAAAGTTTTAAGTGGTTCTTTCACTTCTGTTCTGTATTCTTTTTCGCCAATCATAATAGTCTTTGGCACCCAGCCGTAAGCCGGTTCGTTGACACCGTAGAAAATAACATTTGCCATTTCCTCACGCTTTATGCCAAGGGCAAGTGCTTTTCTGATATTGGCATTTGAAAGGAGTTTGTCTTTGGTGTTGAAACATTCGAAGAAAGTAGTTGGATAACCCATTGTCAATTTTTCAAGTTTTTCGTTTTGAGAGAACTTGTCAACCCACTCGGACTTGTTGACGCTAAGTGCATCAATTTCTCCACTTTGAAGGGAATTGTAACGGGCATTTTCTTCTTTAATAATTTTGAAGTTGACCTTTGCCATTTTTACTTTTTCACTATCCCAGTAGTTAGGATTTTTTTCAATGTTGATTTCACTGTTATGCATCCAGTTGGTCATAACAAATGGGCCGTTGAAGACCATGGTGTCAATTTCTGTGCCGTATTTTTCGCCGTGTTTTTCCACAATGTCTTGACGCTGTGGCAACATAGCCGGTTGGTAAGTTAAGTTGAGGAAGTAAGCCGATGGCGCTTCCAAGGTAAATACTAAAGTTTTATCATCCATCGCTTTAACGCCGAGTTGGTCTACAGGCAGTTCTCCCGCATTGATTTTTTCAGCATTTTTGATTGGCATTAAGATAAAAGAATAAGGTGCGCCGTTTTTAGGGTCGAGTACGCGTTTGATGGCATATTCATAGTCCGCCGCTTTAACAGCTTGTCCATCACTCCATTTGTTGTCTCTGAGGTGGAATGTCCAAGTCAGGCCGTCTTCGCTGGTTTCCCAAGATTCAGCCCCAGCTGGTTCAACAAAATTCTTGAGGTTTGCGTCTTCACCTAGTCTTGTCAGTGGCTCAAATACTTCGTTCATGATTGTCCCCGAATAGCCATCGGAAGCTCTAACGGAATCAAGAATCATAGGTTCTGCGTCTAAACTGATGTTCAAAAACTGATCTGCATCGATTTGCTTTTCCACAGAGGTTGCTTCAGCCGATGTTTCCTTGGGTTTACTCGACGTACAGCCTGTGAATAAGGAGAGTATCATGATACCCGTTAAAGCCAGTGCAAGATATTTCTTTGCTTTCATGTCATTTCCTCCTAAGTTCTGATTTGTTAGAATGAATTTTTAGATTATTCTAAAAAGATTATAATTCTATCTAACAACTTTAGTCAAATATTTTCTAACGTTGCGTATAATTTTTTTTTATTCTATAATGGTGCTAACAGATAAATGAACACTTTCCTTTAGGAGGCATTATGTATATTGCAATCCAATACAACTACGCATTCGACGCTTTAGCAGCTATGTTCAAGTATTCTGGCTGCTACTTCCCTATAGTTCACAAGCTGCCAGCCAGCGAAGCCAACATGCCTAAGATAGACTTTACCCCAAGTAAGCAAATCAAGTCCTGGCTAGCCGATGTAGACGCCAAAATTTCCCCTTTCATGAAAAGCGACATGGAGCTACTCACCCGCAAAGTGGTGGGGTTCTTCGACACCTACTCTGACCTTTTAATAGAGAATAACCTCGAGTCGATAGATGATCTTCTAACACTTATTCAAAATATGCCCTCAGACGACCTGACGCGGCGAGTCTTCCAGTATTACGGCGTGGACATTCCTTATGAAGCGGACAATAAAGTTATTCATGAGCATATTGTTAAAGAGCACGACGAGGAAACCGCCAATATATTCATACAAATTAAGCGCTTCCCTGACGAGTATAAGACCAAGATTATCAGCTTGATTGACAACTTCTGCCGCTTGTTTATTCTCCCTCACAAAGACTATGTGGATCATTTCATATCTGAGAAACTCATTTCACATAACGCAAAATTCAAGAAAAATCCGGTAGAATTCCTGAACGCCGTTGGCTTAGGCGATTACTCAAAGATTATTTCCAACGTGCCTGACACGAAAATTCTGCTGTCTTATTACATTGACAGAGGCATTTACTACGGCATGTTCGGTACCCAGTTTGGCATTTACTACGGTTTCTATATGGAAGAACGGCTTCATGAAGAAGCTGACCACGACCGTTATAAGAATCTGTTCAAAGCCCTAGCCGATGAACGTCGTCTGGAGATTATCCGTCTGACGAGTAAGCGGCCTTGGTATAACAAAGAACTTGCCGATTATTTTGGACTCACGACCGCAACCCTTTCATACCACTTGAATCTGTTACTGGATATGGGTATTTTGAATTTTGAACCGAGCGACAATAACCGCTACTATTACACGACTAACAAGGAAATTTTAAGAGAGGTTTTTGAAGCTTCTCTCAACTCATTGATAGCAGAATAAAACGCCACGAAAAAAGGCACTTTAAGACCAGTAACTCTGGCTTAAAGTGCCTTTTTATTATGTTTATTTAGTATGACTGCTCTATTTTTTTGTGCGCGCTGGCACGATTTGGGTTGCTGAAATAGACTTTGTCATTGGCGTTGCTTTGATATTTTCGACCTTAATCGCTTTGCCATCTGCTGTCGTGACAAACGTCATCACTGTTCCTGGAATCACATTTTTCCCTTCATTAAGCACCATTTCTCCGTCGATTTGACCCACGTTTAACTTTAAGCCATTCCAATTTTTCATGAGTTCTTCCAGTTCCTTTTCTGTCAGAACCTGAGATGTTATTTTTGTCTTGTCAGTTGCGCCATTTACCATTTGTGCTTTGACGACGATTGTTTTAGCAACTGGCTTTGTTTCTTTACTGTCAGCGAAAGCCATCGTGCTGAACTGTCCTGCCATTAATGCCATTGCCATTGTACCTGCTAAAATTTTCTTGTTCATGTGTGTTGCCTCCTTAGTTTTGTTTTGGGGGTTGAAGTTGATACACTTACTTTACAACTTCAACCTTACAAGCCATTTAAACGAACCTTAAAATTGGTTTAAAATTGCTAATTGGGGCATTATTTCTGATAGGATAGGCTTACAACAAGAACACTTTAAAGATAGACAACCAATGAACTTTAGGATGTGAGGTAACACATGGCAACGATAATGATTATTGAAGACGATATTGAAATAAATGCACTCATCAAGCTACATTTGGAACGGGCAGGCCACCAAGTCCTGTCTAAAAAAGATGGTATATTTATAGAAACAGAATCCCTTGAAGGTATTGACCTGTTTATTTTAGACGTCATGTTGCCTATGGTGGACGGTTTTGAAATTATTTCCGTCATTCGCCGAAAAACACCACGGCCAATTATAATGGTGACCGCTATGACGGGTGAATCGGACAGAATTCGCGGGCTTGATTTAGGGGCAGACGACTATGTCTGCAAGCCGTTCAGTATTTCTGAGCTGCTTTCTAGAGTCAACGCCCACCTGCGCCGTATTGAAACTTACCTGAACTTGAACGCACCTTCCGAAGTGCTGACTTGTGGCGACCTGTCTCTAGATGTGCTCAAGCACGCCTGCACGAAAAACGGCGTCGATATGCTCCTGAACCCCATTGAATTTAAAATGCTCAAGTACTTTATGCAAAATGAAGGTATTGCGCTCTCTAAAGAAAAAATTTACGAAAACGTCTGGGAAGAAGCCTATTATGGCGATGACAACACCATTATGGTCCATATTCGCAGGCTCAGAGAAAAAATAGAGGACAAGCCTAATGCGCCAAAGTACCTGCTGACTGTCAGGGGGGTTGGTTATAAATTTGAGAAAGGCGGTGTATAAGGATGATTCGAAAAAATTCTATTCAACAGACCTTTTTAAGTTATATGCTACTGTCTACTATTGTAGTTGTCGCTATTGCTTATGGCCTTTCTTATGCAATTGAAAATAGAATTGTAAATATTGTGCTGCCCGCGGAGAACATCGCCTTAAACGATATAACCAAGTCTCAGATTATTACAGTTCCAGCTGTGCAAAACAGTGGCACGATAACCGTAAGCACCCCTATTCAAGCCCCTCAGCAAGGACAGATTATTGCTAGCACTGAGACCCAACCCACTACCGCTGTGATTAAAGCTGAGACAATTTCAACGAGTGTCCGCTTGGTTAAAACCAGCACCGTCAGTGAATATCAGAAAAGTTTTTTGATGGTCTTTACCCTGTTGATTGTAATTCAACTTGCCATCTCTTTAAAGTTTATACAAAAGATACTGATTAAGCCACTTCACGAATCCGCTCAGGCGATAAACCGCCTTGCAGAAGGTCATTATGACTTGCCATCTGCCGAGCCCTCTCAAAATGAGATTAAGCAACTCCATCACCAACTGTACCGACTCTCCGAGGAACTTTTACAGGCCAGAACCTATAAAGATTCCACTGAATTTCAGCGCAAAACACTTATTGCTGGCATTAGCCACGACCTAAAGACACCGCTGACCAATATTAAAGGCTATGCGGAGACTTTGCAGATGGAAGACGGCTTGACTACCGAACAAACGGCATTTCTTGGCGTCATTCTTCGTAATGCAGACGTGGCAAATGATTTGATTTCAGACCTTTCAGATATGAACCGCTTGGATTTGCTGCAATACCCGCTCCGCGAGGAATCTGTCGATATTGCAGCACTGCTGGAAACCTGTATTGAAGATGCGGCCTTGAAGCTTCAAGCCCACAGACAGCAGATTGATTTTATAAAAGCGGGTGAGGTGCTCATTTTAAATGGCGATGCCCAGCTCTATCAACGGCTGTTTAAAAACTTGGTCAGCAATTTTCTACAACATGCTGGCCCTGAATCTACCCTCCATATTGATTGGAAAATTGATGACCGAGGAACTACCTTGAGCTTTTCAGATGACGGCGTTGGTGTGGATTCCAACGAGTTGCACCGACTAACGGAGATATTTTATATGAGCGACCAAGCAAGGACCAAACGGGGCAACAGCGGACTTGGGCTTTATAATAGTTTGCAAATTGCAAAATTGCTTGGGGCTGAACTAAGGCTGGACGGGGCTTTGGGGGCGGGGTTGCGGGTTGAGGTGTGGGTTGGAAAGGATTGACATGTTTTTTTTGAGTTAAAATCATGTTGCGTACGCAAACTCAAATTTTTTTCTCTGGAATTAAGAAAGTGATTCTACTAAAAAAAGAGCCACCTGCGCAATATAGGTGGCTTACTTTTTTATACTGCAATCAATAGAAAATTAACTCTATAAAATTTATATTTTCCATCAAATATTTTAGCTCTTCATCATTTTTAGAAGCATATAGACCTTCGAGAGGGTCTCCGTATAATTTCCATTTATCAGCTATAGGTGCTGTAATGTTTTTTAAATCCTCCTCACAAATTTCTTTAAAAACAGTTTTGGTTTGAATTTCAGCAACAAACATTCCTTCAATTTTCCAATACAACTCTAATTTCTCCACATTGTACTCTATGATTTGACCCTCAAGTACAGAAACTAATCTTTCAACAGTTTTTTTTGCACCCTCTTTGTCTGTTCCTTCTATATAAACTCGTATGAACAATCAAATAACCTCCCTTGTACTATTTATGAGTTATTCTACCATCAAGAGAAACATTTAAATGAGAACCATCCCTAGTTGCCATCCCAATTTACTTTTTCTGGTTTTAGATAATTGAACATCCCATTCAAAACTTTGACCTTTCGTTCGAGACGGTCCTTTTACCCACGTATTTCCAAACTTATCAACAAACCCTCTGCCCTTTTTTTGGCAACGGTTGTGAAGGAGTCCAATTTGCCGGAGGAATATATCTTATTTTCCCACTTGTGGGTAACTCAACATCTTTTAATACTGATTTTACTGATTTAACTACGGAATCTCCCCCACATGTATTATGAACCAAAACCTTCAATTCAGATACATAGTACGTATGGAAGTCTTCTACTTCAAAGTTATAGACCTTTACAGGTGTTTTCAAGTGAATCAGTTTAACCGATTGAACAACTGCTATAGCGCCTGATTCCAGTCTTACTCGGTCTCCAGGTTTTAGGTTTTCTGCGCCTAACCAGCCGCCTCCTTCTACCCAGAATGGATGGCCTTCAGTTGTTTTAATTACGATTTCACCTATTACTACTTCTACAAGTGTACCCTTTTCATTTACAAATGTTTGAACGGCTCGCTTTAAGCCTTTTTTACCTGTTTCAGGGTCTTCTGCATAAACATAATCCCCTTCTTTTACGGTTTCAATCGGCTTTAGTACCGCTTTTGTAGAAATTAGTGTACCTGCTACTATTGCTCTGCCTAATCTTCCACCTGGTGCGCCAATTAGACTTTCTCCCATAGACCTAGCGACTTGCCACCAGTTGACTTCATTAAACGATTTTTTGAAATCATGCTTTGTTTGGGGGTTAAAGTAATAGTTTACGGTTACCTGCATAAGAAGGTCGGTGATGCCGTCTATCCCTGCTTTAATAAGCCACGCTACTACTGCAATGTTCCCACTCGGATCTATCTTCCCAACAGGGTCACCATTGACGTAGCTGAATCTGTTCAATGACGTACTATATGAAATCTCACCAACAAGCACATTCTGATTCACAAATCGCTTATCAACTGATTGGTGCTTTTTCTATTTTACTTGAAAGTCTTATTGCTTTCTATGAGTGATGCGCTTTACGCTTACTACTGTCACACTATAGGCAGGTGTTTCACTAGCATCATTTCTCACTTTTAAATATATGTCAAAAACTTTAAGGTTTCACCTTTCTGTGATTAGACTTCTCAAATCGAAAAAGTAGCGTTAGTACAATAGAAAAAACATCCTGCAGAAAACGATTCATCTGCAGGATGTTTTTTTACACTAGAGACCTTAACAACATTAAGACAGTTATAAAAATGGCTACATATATAGCAAAATAAATCCAACTATTTTTCTCGGTTTTTGTTTTTTTTCGTTTCGGAGCCTTCTTGATACATTTCCTAATTTGCTGCAGCTCATCCTCAGAGGTAATTATTTTTTTTGGAATGCTCACAACTGAACCTTTTGAGACATAGAACAGGAACAACGTTTTGCTTTCTATAGCGGAATACAAGTCAGTATATAATTGTGAAATGAATGAATTAGCCATATTATATTCAAGTCTATCTTCATGCAGTTTACAAGTCATTGTCGAATGATACGCCGTGCTAGACTCGTATAGTGAAGCAGACTTTTCCTTTAAAGAATACATGAATAGAAAGTAGATCAAAATTTCTAAACAGAGTACAAAAAAGTTACTATTAAGAATAACGCCTTCCATCGCTTCGAGAACAAAACGTGGCAGTATAACGAAAATGCGTTAAATGAAAAAGTAAATTCCGCTTTTAATAGTCAACCGGAAGTTACTTCTGCAAAGATATAGTACAATTACTAAGATATCTGTCCTGAGTAATCAGGAG
>JBGSUZ010000579.1:0-18621 GCA_041753235.1 Acidaminobacteraceae bacterium | reverse complement strand
AAATCAACGAACGTTTAAAAGCATATAGAGAAAAAATGAAAACAGACGTCCTTGAAAAAGATCAAGCTTATGGGAGGGTTTTATAATGAATAAAGTGACTATGTTATACGAAGGCAAGGCTAAACGTGTTTACACAACGGAAGATCAAGACCTGTACATCATGGAGTTCAAAGACGATGCCACTGCTTTCAACGGCGAGAAGAAGGGCACAATTGCTGACAAAGGCATCATGAACAATGCCATTAGCGAAAGTCTTTACAAAATCCTTATGGAAAACGGCATTCCAACTCACTTTGTTGAAAAACTCAACGATAGAGATACACTCGTTAAAGCGGTTAAGATTTTACCATTAGAAGTGCTCGTTAGAAATGTAGCGGCTGGTTCACTTACGAACAGACTCGGCATTCCAGAGGGCACAGAACTCCCATTTACTGTTCTCGAATTCTGCTATAAAAACGACGAACTCGGAGACCCACAAATCAACGAAGACCACATTGAAGCGATGGGTCTTGCAACAAGAGAGCAAGTTGCTCAAATTAAAATCTATGCAAGAAAAATCAATGATATTTTAAGAAAAATATTCCTCGAAAAGGGCATAAAGCTCATCGACTTCAAAATAGAGTTTGGCGTACACAAAGGCGAAGTAATCCTTGCAGACGAAATTTCACCAGATACTTGCAGACTTTGGGACGCTAAAACAAATGAAAAATTAGACAAAGACCGTTTCAGAAGGAACCTTGGCAACATTGAAGAAGCTTACCAAGAAATCCTCAGCCGCTTAGGTGGAGGCCAACATGAATAAGGCATTTGACATGGGCTTCGACCCTTTCGAAGGCGCACTTGGTTCAGATAAGTTAAGAGAAGAATGTGGTGTCATTGGTCTTTATACCGATGACCCCGACCGCATTGCCTACATGGCTTGCTACGGATTGATTTCATTACAGCATAGAGGGCAGGAAAGTGCCGGCATTGCGGTTAAAAATGAACACGGCGTCAAGTACTATAAAGACATGGGCCTCGTTCAGGAAGTATTCGACGACGAGAAGCTCAACCAACTCAAAGGCAACGTGGCAATAGGTCATGTTCGTTATTCGACAACAGGTGATTCGCATGTCACCAACGCTCAGCCACTAGTGGTTCGTCATAAGGGTGGCGCCATTGCCCTCGCTCATAATGGGAACTTGGTTAACGCCAACACCATCCGTGAAGACTTAGAAGATGCAGGTGCTATTTTCCAAACATCTATCGACAGTGAAGCGATTGCGGCCCTGATTGCAAAGAATTACAAAGAAGGTTTGGAACTTAGCCTGATTCGTTCACTCAAACAGCTTAAAGGGTCATTTGCCCTCGTTATTTTGGCAGACGACAAGCTCATAGGCGTTAGAGACTCCTTCGGTCTTAGACCGCTTTGTCTTGGCAAATTAGAAGGTGGTTACGTACTGGCTTCTGAAACTTGTGCTTTAGACGTACTTGGTGCAACGTTTGTCAGAGATATTGAACCGGGCGAAATTGTCATTATTGACGAATCTGGTGTTAACTCATTCAAGTTTGCTGAAGCAGAGCGCAAAGCGGTTTGTAGCTTTGAATATGTATACTTTGCAAGACCTGACTCAGACATCGACGGCGTAAACGTCTACATGACGCGCAGAAATGCGGGCCGTATTTTAGCTCAAGAGCACCCTGTTGAAGCGGACATGGTCATGGCGGTTCCAGATTCAGGGACTGCAGGCGCAATAGGCTTTGCAGAAGAAAGCGGCATTCCAATGGGGATTGGCCTCATTAAAAATAAGTACATGGGCAGAACCTTCATTCAGCCTGACCAGAAAATCAGAGAACTTTCCGTTGGCTTAAAACTCAACGTTTTAAAAGAAAACGTCAAAGGCAAGCGCATTGTCCTAGTAGACGACTCGATTGTTCGCGGCACAACAAGCAAAAAGATTGTTGAAATGCTTAAAAAAGCAGGGGCGAAAGAAGTTCACATGCGTATTACCTCGCCGCCAGTCTGTCATTCTTGCTACTTCGGTATTGATACGCCATCGCCTGCACAATTGATTGGCGCAACGATGACGGTTTCTGAAATAAATAATATCATCGGCTCAGACAGCCTTGGTTATATTAGCAACAAGGGTCTAGTGGAGAGCATTGGCTGTTCGAAAAACCAATTATGTACAGCGTGCTTCGACGGCGACTATCCAATGGATGTGCCAAAGGGTGCAAACAAATTCTTATTCGAAAAATAGGCGTTCTAAAGGAGAGGAAACTATGAGCAACCATAGCAGAGAAGCTTACAAACAAAGTGGCGTTAACGTGGAAGAGGGCTACAAAGCCGTTGAAATGATGAAGCACTTTGTCAACAGAACGCATAACGATAAAGTCATAGGCGGCCTCGGCAACTTTTCGGGCATGATGAGACTTGGCCAGTACAAGGACCCAGTCCTCTGTTCAGGTACGGACGGCGTCGGTACAAAACTGAAAGTCGCTTTTCTCATGGATCAGCATGACACGGTGGGCATTGACCTCGTGGCTATGTGCGTCAACGACATTTTATGTCAGGGCGCAGAGCCGTTATTCTTCCTTGACTATATTGCAACAGGCCGTTTAGAGGCAGAAAAAGCAGCAGCCCTTGTTAAAGGTGTTTCTGAGGGTTGTCTTGAAAGCGGTATGGCACTGCTTGGCGGTGAAACAGCTGAAATGCCTGGCTTCTACCCAGAAGGTGAATACGACATGGCAGGCTTTGCAGTCGGTGTTGTCGAAAAAGAAGACATTATAGACGGTTCAAAAATCAGCGTAGGCGATGTCGTGATTGGTCTCCCTTCTACGGGCTTCCATTCCAATGGCTACTCACTGGTTCGCAGAACTTTAATAGAAGGCGATGACAGCATCTCATTAGATACGGTTGTGCCTGAACTGGGCGAAACCCTTGGTGCGGCCCTCATTAGACCAACTAAAATATATGTACAGGAAGTAGCTGCACTTAAAGGTGTGGTAGACCTCCTTGGTATGTGTCACATTACGGGCGGCGGTTTCTTCGAGAACGTGCCAAGAATGTTACCGAAAGAAAAAGGCATGGGTGTGCATTTTAACACGACTAAATGGGAAGTGCCAGCAGTCATCCAAATGCTTCAAAAGAAAACGGGCCTCTCTGACGAAGAAATGTTCGGGACTTTCAACATGGGCATGGGCTTCATGATTGTAGTGAAACCAGAGCAAGTTGAATTAGCGCTTAATACTTTGGCAGACAAAGGCTTTAAAGCACAAGTGATTGGACAAATTAATGGCGACGGGGCGGTAACCATATGATTCAGACAAACGACCAGAAGAAAAAACTGGCGGTGTTTGTCTCAGGAAGCGGTACCAACCTGCAGGCCATCTTAGATGCCTGTGACAGTGGTGAGTTATTCGCCACTGTTTCCTTGGTTGTAGCGGACAACGACCAGTGTTTTGCCCTTGAACGCGCTAATAAACATGGTGTGGAAACTTACCTGCATAGCCGTAAGGCGCTAAGAGCCATGACCGTTGAAGAAAAAGCCGATGCGGAAACTCAGTTAGTCACAGCGCTTAAAGCCCATGAGGTGAGCCTCATCGTATTGGCAGGGTATTTGAGCATTTTAGATAAAGGGCTTGTGGAAGCGTTTCCTAAACAGATTATTAACCTCCACCCGTCACTGATTCCTGCTTACTGCGGTAAGGGGTATTATGGCGACCGGGTTCACAGCGAGGTTTTAGCCAATAAAGAGACAGAAAGCGGCATTACCATCCATTACGTGGATGGGGGCATTGATACGGGAGAGATTCTTTTGCAAAAAAGAGTGCCCGTGCTGGCTGATGACACGGTAGAAACCTTAGCGGGTCGCATTCATGCACTGGAACATCAAAACTTGAAACAAGTCATTAAAGAGCTATTGAAATAGGTCTATGGCGTCAGCGCTTAACTTAGCGGCTGGCAGGTGAGAAGGGAGAACAATCAATGAAAAGCGCACTGATTAGCGTTAGCGATAAAACGGGTGTAGTCGATTTGGCAAAACGCCTCACAACAATGGGTTGGAGAATACTTTCAACGGGCGGCACTTCTAAGACACTAAACGAAAATGGGGTCAGCACAACTGACGTATCAGAGGTGACAGGTTTTCCTGAGTGTCTAGACGGAAGAGTCAAAACACTTCACCCAAAAGTACACGGCGGTCTGCTTGCAAGAAGAAGCCTTGAGAAGCACATGCAACAAGCGGAGAGCCTTGGTATTGAAATGATTGACATGGTTGTCGTCAATCTGTACCCGTTCAAGGCAACCCTTGAAAAAGTGGGGTCAACGCACGAAGAAATTATTGAAAATATAGACATAGGTGGCCCGAGCATGCTCCGCTCTGCGGCGAAAAACTACGAAGATGTGGTGGTGCTCTGTGACCCAACGGACTACGAAATGGTACTTGAAAAATTTGAAGCCGGCGAGAAATTTGAAAAGGCGGATAGAGCACTTTTGGCACTTAAGGTATTCGAGCACACCTCACACTACGATACCTTAATTGCTTCTTACCTTCAAAAGCACACGAAGCGGGAAGAACCGGGCAAAACGGTGACTTTGACTTATGAACTGGCTCAAAGCCTGCGCTACGGTGAGAACCCACATCAAAAAGCTTGGTTCTTAAAAGACGCCATTGCTTCTGATACAGCTATGGCAAGCTTTAAGCAACTTCATGGCAAGGAACTTTCTTTCAATAACTTGAACGACCTGTCTGCAACCGTTAAAATGGTGCGTGAATTCGACCAACCAGCGGCGATTGCAGTCAAACATACCAACCCATGTGGCGCGGCAGTCGGTCATGACATTGCAACGGCTTATCAATTAGCGCACGACGCAGACCCAACCTCAATTTTCGGTGGTATTGTGGCAGTAAACAGAGAAATTGACCGTGAAACAGCGGACAAAATGAGCAAAATATTCTTAGAAATCATTGCAGCGCCAAGCTTTACAGACGAAGCGCTTGAAATACTCACACGGAAGAAAAACATTCGACTGTTGACGATTCCTACAGACAAGCCTTATGAAGACACCATGGACGTGAAGAAAATTGAAGGCGGTCTATTAATTCAGGAAGCCGATCACAGTGGAGAAGTGCCTTACAGAGTGGTCACTGACCGTATTCCAACGGATTCAGAAGTGGCAGATTTACTCTTTGGCTGGAAAATTGTCAAGCATGTGAAGTCTAATGCGATTGTCCTTGCAAAGAATGACGTAACGGTAGCAGTTGCCCCAGGTCAAACGAGCAGAATTCTTGCAGCTGAAAACGCAATTCGCCAAGCGGGCGCACAGGTTAAAGGGACAGTGATGGCTTCCGATGCCTTCTTCCCATTCCCAGACGTCATTGAAGCGGCAGCGGCTGTAGGTATTACAGCGATTGTTCAACCGGGTGGATCGGTCAATGACCCTGACGTCATTGCCGCGGCTAACAAGCACGGCATTACGATGATCTTTACGGATAAGAGACACTTTAGACATTAACAGTATTCGCAACGCGAATACTGGCGGCAGGTTGACCGCACAGCGGTTCACCGAGAGCAATGAGCAGAGAGTTTAGGTGAAAAGGAGGAGTCGTCAATGAAAGTACTCGTCATCGGTAACGGCGCTAGAGAACACGCCATCGCTTGGAAGCTTCGCATGAGTCCGCTCGTTCAGGAGCTTTACATTGCGCCGGGTAACTACGGTACCGAAAAAATTGGTAAAAACGTCAACATCGGCGTAGAGGATTTGGAAGGCCTCAAAGCCTTTGCACTGAAAGAAGAGATAGACTTAACAGTCGTAGGTCCAGAAGGGCCACTCGTTTTAGGGATAGTGGACGTGTTCAGAGCGGCTGGTCTTAAAATTATTGGCCCTGACAAGCGTGGCGCTATGCTTGAAGGCAGTAAGGATTATGCAAAGGAATTTATGATGCGTCACAAAATTCCTACAGCGGCTTATGCGACTTTTACTGACTATGAGGCTGCGGTTGCTGGCCTAGCAGGTTTCAAGATTCCAGTTGTACTCAAGGCAGACGGTCTTGCGGCGGGCAAAGGGGTCATCATCGCTACCACTGAGGGAGAAGCTTTAGAGGGTCTTAAGACTATTTTTATAGACCAAAAGTTTGGCGCGTCAGGCCATAAAGTGGTTATTGAAGAGTATTTGGAAGGCACAGAGGTGTCAATTCTCTGTCTCGTAGACGGGGAAACCATTATGCCACTGGAAACGGCTCAAGACTACAAGCGCATTTTCAATAACGATGAAGGCCCAAATACAGGCGGCATGGGTACGTACTCGCCGAGCCGCTATTTGGTGGGCGACAAGTATGAAGCAGCGATGGCGCAAGTCGTCATGCCGACGTTAAAGGGGATTCAAGCGGAAGGTTACGACTTTAGAGGGATTGTGTTTATAGGCATTATGATTACAGCGGACGGGCCTAAAGTGATTGAGTATAACTGTCGTTTTGGCGACCCAGAAACCCAGTCGGTGCTTGCAAGACTCGAAAGCGACCTCATGGAAGTCTTCGTGAAAATGTCCCGCAAGGAACTGGCGAAGGTGTCTCTTAAGTGGTCAAAGCAAGTGGCGGTTTCAGTTGTGTTAGCCTCAGGCGGTTACCCAGACGACTATGCTTCTGGCATTGCGGTTAAAGCACCTGAGCGGTTCTCAGCGTTAACAGATGCAGGCATGCTCTTTGCGGCGGGTCTTAAGACTCACGACAATGCGCCTGTTACAGCGGGCGGTCGTGTGATAACGGCAACGGCGCTGGGAGATACCTTTGAAGCGGCTAGAGATAAGGCATATGCTTTGGCGAAGTTGGTTAGCTTTGAGGGGATGCATTATCGGACGGATATTGGGAAGTAAAATAAATATAGAAGCACATGAAAAAAGCCTTGCACAGTGGATTGATAACACTTGCAGGGCTTTTTGCGATGAGTAGTGAAGTTATTTGACTATACTAACTGAGCTATTTAAAATTAGGGAAAAAATTATATATGATCATCATTGTAGCAATGCCTACATAGTAAGTAAAGGCAGCCAAAAGACCAATTAGCGTTGCCGCTTTATGGTCTATTGAGGCGCTATACATACTAAAAATGCCATTACTGACAACCAGATAAATGATTCCGCCAAGAGAAAGTGTTATAAATACAGAAAGAAAATTAGATTTCGAAGAACTTATCATAGTGTACTCCTTTTTTTAACTGGATTGTCTTACAAAAATTACAATACCATAAATTTACACAATGAAAAGCCGTATTGTTTCGGCATTTTTTATGAAGAAGGCGTCTGAGGTATTCATACGAGTATCTTATTTTATCACTATCTAGCGAGAATACCCCCACTTCAAGCCTTCCTAACTCGTGAAGGATGAATCGTTAAAAAAGATTTCCTAAGGATAAGAAAATTATGTATAATAATAGTAGAACGTAAGTTCTTTTGTCTTAGTTGGAGGTGAGTCTTTGAGAATGGTTCATAAAGCATTTAAGTTTAGAATCTATCCTAATTGTAGGCAAATTGAGCGCATTAACAAAACCATAGGGTGTTCGAGATTTGTGTTTAATCATTTCTTAAATGAGTCGATAAAAACCTATGACAATACGAAAAAGCACTTGTCCTATGTCGCCTCTTCTAAACGACTGACAGCGCTTAAAAAAGAAATAACTTGGCTTTCTGAAGTAGATTCTATTGCGCTTCAATCTTCGTTAAAAGCATTGGATGATTCTTTTCAAAGATTTTTCAAAAAACAAAATAACTTTCCGAAATTCAAATCCAAGAAAAATCCAGTTCAGTCTTATACCACAAAATTTGTGAATGGCAATATAGAAGTCATGGATAAACACATAAAATTACCGAAACTTGGCAAAGTCAAATTTTCGAAAAGTCGGGAAGTGGATGGTCGAATTATCAATGCAACCATTAGAAGAGCAGCCAGTGGCAAGTATTTTGTTTCAATCTTGGCAGAAGTGGAAATCGGTGAATTCCCGAAGACTCTAAGCAAAGTAGGCATAGATTTAGGTATTAAAAGCTTTGCAACACTCTCAAACGGTGAGATGATTGAAAATCCAAAGTTCTTAAAGAAACATGAAGAACGACTCGCCCATGCCCAACGGATTCTTTCAAGAAGAACGAAAGGCAGTAAGAATTGGTTAAAGCAAAAGCAAAAGGTCGCAAGAATTCACGAAACCATTGTTAATATGAGAAATGATTTTCTCAATAAAGTCACAACAACCTTAATCAAAAACCACGATATGGTAGCTGTTGAAGACTTAGAAGTTTTGAGAATGCTGAAGAATCAAACGCTTGCAAAATCGATAAGTGATGCCTCATGGCGTAAGTTTCGAACTATGCTTGATTACAAAAGCGATTGGTACGGCAAGAAACTAATTGTTGTTAGTTCGACATTCCCGTCATCGCAGTTGTGTTCAGGATGCGGTGAGAAAAACAAGGCAGTTCAATGCCTATCAGTTCGTGAATGGGAGTGTCCAAATTGTCACCAAGTGCATGAAAGAGACCAAAATGCAAGTTTGAATATCCTAGCAGAAGGTCTTCGGCTAGAGGTGGCATAAAAATAAAAGAACTGTCGGGATGACAGGGATCGCCTAATTAAAATGGACCATTAGGTCTGTGTTCTTAGGAATCCCCCAACTTCTTATAAGTGGGGGTAGTTCAACTAGAAGTATTGCGGTATGTTACGCATGCGTTTTTTAAAGTCGATATCAAGCATACAGTCATATATGCTTGACACCGACTTTTTCTAAATTAAAGGTTGCTACACACCTTATTCCTACCCGTTTCCTTAGCGGTATAAAGGCCTTCATCTGCGCGCTTGACGAGGCTGCCAATATCATCATCGTCTATATACTGGGTTACGCCAAAGCTGCAGGTTAATTTTGCGACTGGTGGCATAGCGGTTTGTTCAATTAAAAGTCGCAGGTTTTCTGCAACCAATAGGGCATTTTCAATGGCTGTATTTGGCATCAGAATAACAAATTCTTCACCGCCCCAACGCGCTAGGGTATCTGTTTTTCTAATGTTATTATTGACGAGACTTGAAATACCTTTAAGAACTTCATCGCCTACGTTATGCCCAAAGGTGTCATTGACATGTTTAAAGTGGTCAATATCTAGCATAATTAAGCTTAAGGGCATCGTTATCCTACTTTGTTTTTCTAATTCATAAGCGACGACCTGGCTGAAGAACACGCGATTATAAATTTGGGTCAAATGGTCTGTATTGGCTAAGCGTTCCACCTTTTCAAGCGTTTTAATTAGCTTTTGATTGGTTTCAAGATACAGGTTGGTCATATTGATCATAAGCTCTTTATGAAGCCGATAATCAGTTTCTTCAGCAAGGGCTTCAAGTGCAATTAACATTAATTGAGTCTCTCGTTCTTTTTCCTCAGCATTCATAGCGTTATTTACCGCTTCATAAAGCTTCATACTACCCACCTCGCTAGCTTGTTAAAAGATTTTCCCACTTAGCTCGCCATCGATGCCAATGCCTTTAAATTCATATAACTTACTAATTAATATAGAAACAGCCTCTATGCCTTCAATGATACCACCGTGTTGTGGTAGGATTCTCTCGATAGGAAGTGTCGAAATTTGATCAAGGGCATACTTAAGTGCTTTGTCAGAAGTCATAATCAATTTATGAAAGTATTCAATGCCGGGGACAAAACATTTACTGCCTTTTGGACAGTCTTGGTAGCTATTGCAATTAGCACAGGAAGAGAATACTTCGTAGTATAAACGCCACGCATTGTCATAACTGCCGAAAATGTCGCTGCTAAAGAGCGTTCCTGTTTTCTCGTCAAAGGTGACAAAACTTCCGGGAGAATGAGCGTAAGGGGTGTTAAAAAATTTAAGTTTTCGGCCAGTGGCAAATGTCCACTCGTTATGTAAGGTGTTAATACATTTTTTCTTCGAGTTGACGCCGTAGTGATTTATAAAAACGTTATTATGGCGCTGGGATAGGAGTACCAAATCAGGTCGAGCAATAATCTCTTCAAAATGTGGTATGCTACCGCATAAATCTGGATCATAATGTTGATAAATTAATACTTTTATCATTTCTGGGCGTACAGCAGCAGAAATAATTTTTAACATGACTTGACTGAAGTCCGGTCGACTGCCACCGTCTATGACAACTGCTTCATCACCTTCCACAATCAAATAGGGATTAGCGTGAAGGCCATCACTTTCTGCTTTACCAATCCAATAAATACCTTCTGCAACTTCAACAAAGTTATTCACATCGAATTTTTTCATAGGTCTGCTCCTTTATAGGGGTATTCTGTAGGTGTTTTTACCCATTTGGAGCTATGAACATCATAGGCTTATAAAAAACTTAGAACCTCATCACATACAATCGCAGCAATCTCCCTGTGTACTTCTGGCGAAACATGAATCCCATCTTCTAAAAAATGCATGTCCAAATCGATGTGGTCAATAATGTGACCTCCAACATCGACTGCTAGAATATTTTCCATTTGGCAATAAGCTAATAGTCGCCCCCTCAAATCTGTTAACTTCCTATTGGCAGCTGTATAATCGACTTCCTTAAACCAAGTCTTTTTAAAAGTGGATTCTTTTACGGGAAGTGGGGTTAAAATAATGGGCTCTACAGCTTGCGAGCGGCATATAGCGACCATAGCCGTTATATTGTCGAGTATGTCCTGCACGTCAATTTCAATATTTAGGAGTATGTCATTTGTACCCCCGAGTATCATTGCGCCAGAAGGTTTATGGGGGCTTACATCGATTGAAAAACGATTTAGCATTTCAGCAGTCGTGTTACCGGGAATGCCTTTGTTGATTATTTCCTGTTTAGGTTTTTGTGAGAGCAGGCTAACCCAGCTGAGTTCTCTTTCAACGCCATACCCATAGGTAATGCTGTCGCCAATACATACTATTTTCATGTTTAAGTTCTCCTTGTCATTAAAGTTTTAAAAGCCGTGCAATATTTTCACCAAGAATTTGTTTCTGAATGGCGTCATGTTTACAAGCTCGTTCAATTGAAAATTTGGCTGCAACTAGGTCGCCGTAAGGCAAGTCTGAGCTAAATAGACACCTGTCAGGTAGCTCAATTATAACCATTTTTAAGGCAACCGCAGCAAAACTGGCGGACAAGTCTACGTACACGTTGTCAGTTTCCTTAGCCATTTTAATAACTTCAAGCCAGTTTGTACCGCCCAAGTGACCTATTATGACAGGGACAGTTGGGTATTTTTTTGCCAGTTCAAAAATGGCTTTAACATCGGTTAAAGTAAGGGGCCAAAAGGCGTGAATCCATAGTGGCAAGTTGCGAAAGGCTTGCGAAGCTTGAAAGACAGGCTCTAAAAGACTGACTTGACCCGGTGCGAGGGTAAATTCGCCGAGTCCTAAGAATTTATTTGAGACTATGTATTTTTCTATCCATTCAGAGGAATCTTCATAACTAAGGCCAACGGGAACGCTTCCGAACCCATAGAATTTTGAAGGGTATTGCTCAATAATTTTGCGCTGTTCTTCAATTGAAGCGATGCGCGCTTCAACCGCGTTCACTTCACCAGAAATGATTTTATACAGCTGGTTGAGTTCAAGTTGATAAGCGTCAAGGGTTTTAGCCTTTTCGGGGTGGATGGTCGTTGAAAAAAGAATGGTTTTGTCTATACCGGCTTCGTCCATTAATAAAAGATGCTCTGCTGTGGGTAAAACAACGTGTGCGTGGCTATCGATAATCATTTCATGTCACTCCTTTTTAATATTTCATATATGAAGTATTTGCGTAAAAGAAATGCCTTATTTGTCATTAAGGCTTTCTTCAATCTTTGCAAGCAGTTTATACAAAGTTTCTTGTTCGTCTTTCTCTAATACACCATACATATCGAATAAAAACTTCTGATAGGCTTGCTCCATTTCAATTCTAACCTCAATGCCCTTAGGGGTTAAAGAAACGAGGGTCTGTCTTTTGTCGGAAGGACTTTTTACGGCAGTCACAAGCGCTTGTTTTTGCATGCGCTGTATAATGGTTGTCATGTTGCTGGCAACGCAGTGTACCCTTCCAGTCAGCTCAGACATGGTAATGCTTCCGTCAGTGGGTATATTTCTCAAAACACCAAACTGAACCCCTGTGGCGTCAAAGCCAGAAGTGGACGTTACAAAATGATTAACGGTAATATCGTTGATATGACGAATTTTCATGTGGATTTTGCGTAGCGCTTCATGTGGCATAGGCTTACCTCAAACTATTTCATATATGAATTGTTTTAAGTATAGGAGAATTGCTACAGTTTGTCAACCTGTCTTTATTTGGTTTCTTAATTAATTTGTATAGGGGTATCAATAGTGACAATGGAGGTGTTTTTATGGACGTGTTAATCAATCGGTTAGACGAAATTCAGAATAAATTTGGCTGGCTCCCGGAATATGAAATTGAAAGGGTAGCAGAAGCGTTTGATATGCCAAAGGCTAAATTGTACGGTGTTATATCGTTTTATTCGAGATTTTATACGAAGCCTGTCAGCAAATACATAGTGAGAGTTTGCAAATCAATTGCCTGCAATATGAACGACAGTGCGGCTGTTAGAAGCGCCATTATTGAAGCAATAGGCAGCTCAGAGGCAGACAAGGAATTGTTTATGCTCGAATTGGTAGAGTGCCTTGGTCACTGCGATCTAGCACCTGCGCTAATGGTCAACGACGACATTTACGGCAATATGACCGCAGAGTCGGCTCGTGAGCTTATCGAGAGTTTAAGGGCAAAAGCGAGGTGTTCACAGTGAAAGAGACCATATATTTAAAGGCTTGGCTAGCGCAAGACAGGGATAAGTGGCCTTATGCGTATTTGGAAAAAGCTTACGCTACTGGACGCGCAGGTTGTCTGTCAGAGCTTGAAAAGTCAGGCTTAGTTGGACGTGGTGGGGCAGGGTATTCAACGGCTAAAAAGTGGCACATGGTTGATGGTAAGGATCAGGTTGTACTCATATGCAACGGCGATGAAGGGGAACCTGGAACGTTCAAGGACAGGTATATTCTTGAGAATAACCCCGCAATGCTCTTGGAAGGTATTTTGATTGCTGCCTATATGCTCAGTGCTCATGAGGTATATATATACATTCGTGGCGAGTATTCAAAAGCGCTAAAACAGATGAAAACTGCAATAGATGAAGCAGATGTAGTAATCAATCGCTTTCGTATAATGACGGGCGTTAATTTAAGCGTTCAGATTGTAAAAGGACAAGGTGCATATGTTTGTGGTGACGAGACTTCGTTAATTAATTCTATTGAAGGTCAAAGACCAAATTCCAGAATGAAGCCGCCTTACCCTACGGAGAGTGGACTAAGAGGACTACCAACCGTGGTCAATAATGTAGAGACACTTTGCAATATACCACGGATTATAAGTGAAGGCGGTCAGGCTTTTGCAGCGCTTGGTGTAGAGGGCAGTAGAGGAACAAAATTAGTCTGTTTGAGCGGAAAAATTGCAAAACCCGGTGTTTATGAAATTGAACTGGGGAAGGTTACCCTGCGTGAACTGATTTGGGATATTGGAGGGGGTATTGCTAACGGAAGAGACTTTAAATTTGTCATTCCAGGCGGTATTTCAACGCCATTGCTAATAGAAGAGGACCTTGATACGCCAATAGACTATAGAAGCATGCGCGAAGCGGGCAGTTCGATCGGCTCAGGTGCAGTTATTGTTGCAGACGATACGGTCAGTGTCGTTGAAACAGCCTGCTCCGTTGGGGATTTTTACATGAAAGAGACTTGTGGAATTTGCTTCCCCTGCCGAGAAGGAAACCGTCAGATAGAGCATTTACTCAAACGTATTAAGGAAGGAAGGGGCGAAACGGGCTATTTGGAACTAATTTGCGACATTTCTCAAACGACATCGCTTGCAGCGAGATGTGGTCTAGGGCAGTCCGCTGGAAACTTTATTGAAAGTGCTATTTTTAAATTTGAAGGTGAATTTGATTCCTATATTCAAAAAAGTAAAAAGTCAGGGGGTGAGCTGGAATGATTCACGCAACGATTAATGGACAGGCGGTTGAAGTGGCTGAAAATACAACAATCCTTGAGGCAGCAAAACAACTTCATGTTGTTATTCCAACCCTATGTTATCGAAAAGGTTTAACCGCATATGGTGGTTGTAGAATGTGCGTTGTTGAAGTAGAGGGATGCAAGAACTTAGCAATTGCCTGCAATGAAATGCTGCAAGAAGGCATGGTAATAAAGACCCATTCAGAAACGATTCGAATGGTAAGAGAAAATATTTTTCAATTGATTATTGCCAATCACCCATTTTCGTGTGAACTTAACTGCCTGACATGTCCTAAAAGCAACAGCTGTGAGCTAAAGGAACTGGCTGAAGAACTTCAAATCACGGATTTGAAATACCGGTTCATAGAAAAGGACTGGCGAACGGATAACAGTTCCCTCAGTGTGACTATGGATAATTCAATGTGTATAGGATGCGGTCGCTGTGTGAGGACTTGCAATGAGATACAGCATATTGGTGTCCTTACCATGACGGGCAGAGGGCCTTCGACTGAATTATCTACTTTCTTGAACAAAGGAATGGGTCAGGTTGACTGTAGTAATTGTGGGCAGTGTATCATTGCCTGTCCAACGGGAACGATACATGAAGTTTACCATACCAACCGAGTACTTTCAGCACTTTCGGCACCCAATAAGCATGTGATTGTTCAAACGGCCCCCTCAGTGCGGGTTGCCATAGGCGAAGAATTTGGCGCAGCGCCAGGGGTTAACCTTGAGAAAAAAATGGTGACTGCACTAAGGCGTATAGGGTTTGAGCGTGTATTTGATACGAATTTTACAGCGGACCTAACCATTGTTGAAGAGGGGACAGAATTAATTCACAGGTTGACGCAGGGTGGGGTTTTGCCACTCATTACTTCCTGTTCACCGGGGTGGGTCAAGTTTGCTGAACATGCATTTCCAGATGCACTGGAGAATCTGTCGACCTGTAAATCACCACAGCAAATGTTTGGAGCGCTTTCAAAAACATACTATGCTGAAAAAATGGGGTTGGAAGCATCTAAAATCTTTTCAGTGTCCATTATGCCTTGCACGGCAAAAAAATTCGAAATGGCCCGAGAAGAAATGCTAAACGATGTAGATGCAGTCCTTACCACGAGGGAGTTCGCGAAGCTTATCAAAAGTTATGGCATAGACTTTTTAAACCTCGAAGACAGTGAATACGATGAACCCTTTGGCATTACCACAGGTGCTGCGGTCTTATTCGGCGCTAGCGGCGGTGTCATGGAAGCGGCCCTTCGAACGGCGTATGAGCTAATTACCAAAACGCCGCTGGAAGAATTGGAATTTAGAAGTGCCAGAGGTCTTCAGGGCATTAAAGAAGTTACCGTCAATATTAATGGCACAGAAGTCCGTTGTGCTATTGCCAACGGGCTAGAGAATGCATGGCAACTCATGCAGCGCAAAGATCAATATCATTTTATAGAAATAATGGCTTGTCCCGGTGGTTGTATTGGGGGCGGCGGTCAACCCATTTCAAAAGATGAAGCGGTTGTTGAAAAACGACTTAAGGGCATTTATGAAATAGATGAAAAGCGCGCCATTAGAAAATCTCATGAGAACCCTGCCATTAAAGAGCTCTATGAAACTTATCTGGGCGAGGCTAATGGTGAAAAGGCGCATGAACTGTTGCATACGCATTATCATAAGCGCTGAGAAATTTCCGATAATGTTATGATAACAAGTATGACAAACGGTAAATACCTACAATCTATTTCAATAAGAAATGCAAATATGAGTTCAAGGACAAGGTTAAATGCGACGAAACTTTCGTGAAAGGTGTTAATGAGTTTGGACAGAAGTATTTACAAGGTACATCCAATTATGGCGATAAAGTCATGAATGGCTATAGCCAATATGGTGGTAAATCATTAAAAGCGATGTTTCTCAGCTTAAGAGAAACATCGCTTTTTAGGTTACTGTAACTGTGCTGAATACTGCCTGACTAAGGCGGTATATTTGTTTTTATAAGTCGATTTGCCAGTCTTAGAATACTGCTCCTTATAATATGAGAGCAACCTTGTTACTGTGGTTTTTAAGTGTTTGTCCAGTACCGTCGTATAATACTTTCGGTTGCTAGAGTCAAAGGTTTGCTCTGAAACTTTATTTCTGCCATCGGTTAAGAGTTTAAGAGCAGTTGTATAGCCTTTTTCTGTGAAGGATTTTCCCTTGGCGGTATTGGCATTTTTGAGGACACCATTCGCATAGGTTGCCATAGCGGAGGCATTGGCTACTTCGAGGTTATAGAACTTTTCTTCATAGCGATTAATCAGTTCTGCATCCTTGTCCATAACTTTCATGGCTTCAAGTGTGGCAATTGCTTGGTCGTATACAGCCGTAGATTTTTTTTCAGGTTGATTTGCAAAGTATTTGTCTAGCGCCTCGGTTTTTGCTTTAAAGGCTTCTTGTTGAGATGCTTCTTGTTTGGCCTCTTCAGAAGGCTCGTAGCCCATAGGTTTAAGGCTGAGTTTCTCCAAAATGGCATTTGGGTTGTAGGTGTTGCTGTTAAATTTGGTCTGAATACTGCCTGTATTGCTGGCAGTGTATTCAACGAGCTTGTCCCATCTGTATGGTTGGCTCCTCATTTGCTCGGAGCCCATAAGGACGTAAGGTTCTTTTTTGAACAGGTGCTGGTTGGTCACATCGGCATGGTACCACTCGCCGCCAATTTTCACTAAGTTCCATAAGTGAGGGCCGCCGTCCAAAGTACCTTCTTGATTTCTAACAGGCACACCTGCACCTTTGGCTAAGAGGTAAAAAAGCTCACCATAACCCTGACATACTGCAGAATTGGTTGTAATCAGATCGTAGGCGGTGTGTTTGGTGAGTGAATCGTCATAAGTATAGGTTTCACTCATATAGTCAATAATTTTCTGAATGCGGTAGTAATCGCTTAAGCCTTCAAGCTTCAGCATTTTTAAGATACGTGCCACTTCTGCCTGAACCTGAGCTTCTTTTTCTGCTGAAGTTCGGTAAGCTACCTTCAGGCGTATATCTGCATCCTGAGTAGAGTAGGAGAAGTTGACATTGTAGTTTGAAAAAGCAAAATATAAATAATCGTCATGGGCGATGGCTTCGTCTATGGCAGTTTTGACCATTGTGTCGATACCTAGGGTACTGCCTTTATAGACAAGTGTAAATTCAGTGTCCATGTTGATAAGGTGGTCATAAATTTCTTGTTTAAGGCCATCTTTGTCGTAGGCGGTACCAAAGGCAATACTGCTGCTAAAGCTAATAGCAAGGGCAAGTATAAGGCTTATGAGACGTTTTTGCATACGGGCTCACTCCTTTCATAAATATTCAGAAGATAAGTTTTATTATTAATATAATATCACATATTACTGAAAAATGGTCTATTTTAGTGAATCTTAAATTCCGTAAAAGTTGCATTCATAGAACTGTCTTTGTTCAACTGTTTAAAGTAAAACTCCATACCATATCCAACGCTGGATTGGTAGGCATATTGACCTATAGGGAGCATGTCGCCGTCTAGTGGTTGATATTCAAAGCCGGAAATGACTTCAATCACCTTACCATCGGATAGGGTCTTCTTAACAGGTTTGTCGAGCGAATAGTAGAGTGTGGGTTCGACTAGACACCATTTTGAGCCGTCGTAAACTTCTAGACAGACGTGCTGAATTTGTTTTTCAAATAAGTGACCGTTGACACGATAGCCTGAGACAATCCTGTTAGGGATGCCTTCTTGGTTAAGTGCATAGGATAGGAAATTGGCAAAGTCTAGGCAAACGCCCACTTGGTCTTTTATGAAGCTGCCAGTGGTTAGGCCATAAAAACGGTCCCATTTTGCGTTTATAGTTGCTTCGCTTTGATTGGTGTCGTCAATTAAAGTTTTGTTATAGCTATAATGGCTGGTTATCCAGTTGACATAGGCTTCAACAATACCTGCCACAGTTTGCCGCTGCTCGGGCGTTATACTTTCTCGCATGCGTATAAGTTCCTTGTCAGCCTCCAAATCTGAGTTGGTGTAATTGTAATAGCGTAGCAGTGGGTCATTTTTCCACTGTGGATCAATTTTAACGTTCGTGTCTAAAACATTGGTCGTTGCCCAAGTGTCCATAAACAGATCTATACGAACAGGCTCGCTGGTATTGGCGAGTTTTTTCATATAATCCTTTGCGTAAAAGTAGTGATGGACCATACCATCGGCTCGAGTTTCTGAATAAAGGGGCACATTGGAGCTACGATATAACAGATAGGATGACTTTTCAACCTCTGAACAGAATAAGTATATTTTCTCATTTTTGTCCTTGAGTTGGTCATAACGCAACTTGTCAACTTCTACGTCATAAATCAACTCGTAGTGTTTAAGCGCTATCTTCTTTTCACCACCCAGTTTGTCTTCAATCATAAGGGGAAGTTTTGGACTATTAGGGTCGTTTTTTAAGTAATAATCTATCTCGATGTCTCTCATTTGTGCGACCCCTTGAGGTGAACCGGCATACCACAGCCCAAACCCAGTAAGACCGCAAAGGCCAAGGGTCACTAGCGTTTTTATGAGCTTTTTATTATTCATATTCATTATCTGCTATATAGCTGGCATGAAGCCAGAAAGCACAAATAGAATG
>JBGSUZ010000578.1:0-2383 GCA_041753235.1 Acidaminobacteraceae bacterium | reverse complement strand
ATGAGATGAGTGGACAGATGAAAACTTTGCTGGATCGGTTAAATCCACTATACCCATCGGATTACAAGTTTAGAGAAGTTTATTTGATTGCTACGGCGGCGGATGAAAATTTAGAAGCTGCAGATATTGCTGTAAAAGGTCTAGAAGGATGGATTCAATGCTTTAATAAAGTAAAGTTGTCAGGTGTTTTTAGAGGTCTAGGGCTAACGGATGTGGGCGATGTTAATCGTAATGAGAAGTATTTAAGCAAAGTATATGAAATGGGAAAAAATATTTAGAATTTCCGTGGGTAAGAAAAATTCAGGGAAAATTCGATTTATATTAAAGAGCAAAATTTGTAAATACGACCAAGTGATAATAGTTTAATGACACAAGAATGCGGGTAAAAATGTAACGATTTGAGAAATCAAATAAAGCATAATAGCACACTGGTGACCTGTGCTGAAGCCGTTACATATTTTTCTGACAAAAAGCCACTTTTTTTTATGTGGCTTTTTATTTTTTTGAACAGAATTGAGACTAAGAACTGCTACGGTGGGTAAAAGTACCGAATGTTCAACTGTGTAAAAATTGATTTACATAGAAATTATTCCAATAGGTAATAGCATACGCTATATACTGCAGAAAGAAGGTACTAATGAAATATTTGGTGATAGAAATAGTATTACTGATTTCTTTTCTGGGATTGATTCTATTTGCTCTTTTTAAATTAAGAAAAAGCAGAAAAATTAACATGCTTAATGCGACTTTAACGGTAGAAGAACTTGAACAGCATGCTAAGAGGGCAGCGCTTAAACACACCGTAACGTTTAAACGAAGCAGATTAAATTGGCCACTTACTCGTGTCAATGAAAATTATGGATTTATTAAGGCTTTATATAAAGACTTAAATGATGATATGAGACAAAGGCGAGCAGTGCCAGCGGCAGCAGAGTGGATTTTGGATAACTACTATGTTATTGAAGAGCAAACCAAAAGTCTTCGAAGAGATTTGACTAAAAAAGACTATTATAATTTACCGACACTTAAGGAAGGTCCATTTAAAGGATATACTAGAGTGCTTGCAATTGCTATGGAATTTGTAGCTATCATGGATGGGCAGATTGATGAAGGGACACTTCTTAAGTATCTTGAAGCCTATCAAAGTCATAGTATTCTATTTGATAGAGAGATTCGAATTATTCCAATGATGCTACAGATTGCACTTCTTGAAAATGTCAGAGGGATTTGTGAAAACATTAAGGAAACTCAAAAGCAGTGGAAGCTTGCAGATGCTATTGTTGATAAATGGTGGTCTAATGATGTGATGAACATCGAAAAAACCATCTTGTTATTCAAAAGTACAATAGATAATAAAGTAGAAGTAAATGCATCGTTTATTGAGCATTTATTTTATAGACTTAGACGCTCTGGGCGGAGCTATGTCAATGTTCTCAGATACATAAATGAATACCTTGTGCAATTTAGCACAACGACAGAGGAAATTGCACAAAAAGAACATAATGCTCAAGCCGTGAGTGCTGTTTCTATGGGCAATGATATTGTGAGCTTAAAATATGTAGCGAGTTTGAATTGGTCAGACGTATTCGAAGCCCTTAGTTTTGTCGAGAAAATATTGAGACAAGACCCTGAGGGTATTTATAGCAACATGAATTCTCAATCCAGAGGGTATTACCTCATGCGCGTTGAAAAGTTAGCAAAATGTTATGGAGTATCCGAGCGCCATATTGCACAAGTGGCTATTGATTTAGCCAAGGAGGCTGCTAAGTTAAAGGATCAATTGCCTCATATAGGAAACGAGCATTTAAGAAGATCACATGTAGGGTTTTATCTTATTGGAGAAGGTGTTAGCGCACTAGAGAAAACTCAAAATAGCAAAGATAAGTTATACAGACGAGTGTCCTATAAATTGACGAGACATCAGGGTCATATTTATATTGGAATGATTATTCTTATAACGGTTTCACTTGTAGGTGTAGCAATTGACTATTGCCTAAATCAAATGATTGCATATAAGTGGTTGTACAGCATATTGGTAGGTGTTGTAATACTTATTCCCGCATCATAAATTGGAATTTCTTTGGTAAACTGGTTAGTAGGAAAGATAAAACAACCAGCTTTTTTCCCTTGTTTGGAATTCAAAAATGGTATTCCAGTTGAATTCAGCACCATGGTAGTTGTACCAACTTTGCTAAGCGACGAAAATAGAGTAGATGCGTTGATTCAAAACTTGGAAAACCACTATCTTGCCAATAACGAAAGCAATCTCTATTTTGCTCTAATTGGTGGGTTTAAAGATTCTAGCTGTGCGAGTGCGTTAGAGGAGAATCCTATACTTAAAAAAGCCCAAGAAGGTATGGAGGCGTTAAATAGTCGATATGCT
>JBGSUZ010000577.1:0-11363 GCA_041753235.1 Acidaminobacteraceae bacterium | reverse complement strand
TCACGTAGAGATAGCCGGTTTGATTGGGGTTATGACCATTGGCTTTATTTTGCTAGAAAAGACGCCAGTTCAGGCCAAGCGACTAGCGGAGCGTTTTAATAAAATATGGATTTTTGCTGAAATTCTGCTGTTTGTTCTTGTTGGTGCGCAGGTTAAAGTAGGGGTAGCCTTAGACGCCGGATGGATAGGGCTACTCATTATCATGCTGGGTTTGGTCGCGAGAAGCATTGGTGTGTGGATTTCACTACTCGGGACAGCGTTCAATGCCAAGGAGAAGTGGTTCTGTGTTGTCGCCTATTGGCCTAAAGCAACAGTGCAAGCGGCTATAGGGGCTGTTCCGCTGAGCCTTGGACTGCCTTATGGGGAGTTGTTCCTTGCGGTAGCGGTCATGGGCATATTGGTAACGGCACCGCTAGGGGCCATCGCGATACATTATTTTGCGCCTAGGTGCTTAGAATTGGAAAAATAACAGGAGATTGTGGATAAGCTGTGGATTGTGTGTATAACGAATATGTGTTCGAGGTTAAAAATACATAAATCTGAAAACTTATCCCCAGTTATCCACAGTTTATCTGTGTAAAATGTAGAAAAGCTGTTGATTGGCTCTTAATAACCTCTGAATAAGTTGTTGAAAAGCTGATTCGTTGTGATTTACCTGTGAATATGTTATGATGAGCTTACAATTGAATTTATAATTTGAGGTGTGGCTCTGTCTTTGCTAAGAGACAGTCACTTAAACAGGAAGTTCGGTTCAAATCCGACACAGTCCCGCTACTGTAATTGAGACAGAAAAACAAAATTGTCTCATGAGTCAGGAACTGGCCTTAAATTACAGATGCTATAGGCGTCTGGTTCAGTATTACGAATCACGAGGATGAGGAGGTGCTGGTTAAGTGTGGGTATTATCACCAAACGCTTTATATTCCAGTCCTCTCTTTGAAAAAAGGAGGATTTTTTTTATGCACAAAATGAAACGCGGTATGTTATTAGGATTAATGATGGTGGCGATGTTCCTTATGGCGGCTTGTCAGTCAGAAGCACCAAAAACAGAAGCCCCAGCAGCAGATGCGACAGTTCAAGCAGTCAGTTTCCCGCTGACGTTGACAGATGCTTCGGGTAAAGAAATGACTTTTGACAAGGCAGCTGAGTCAGTCGTATCCTTGTCACCAAGCACGACTGAAATGGTATTTGCCCTTGGTAAAGGGTCACTGCTTAAAGGCAGAACGAAGTACTGTGATTACCCTGAAGAGGCGCTTTCGGTGCCGAGTGTGGGGTCTATCATGGAGCCCAATATAGAAGCAATCGTGGCATCTAAACCGGATGTTGTGTTTATCTCAGGCATGTTTTCAGACGAGGTAAAAGCAAAGATGGAAGGCTTAGGGCTTAAAGTATTTGATATTTCTTCTCACGATACTTTTGACGGCGTGTATACAGCGCTTGATAATGTCGGTCAAATTCTCAGTGCGAAAGAGGCTTCAGATAAGTTGGTTGCTGACATGAAAGCAACCGTTGCTGAGGTTCAAGAAAAAGTTAAGGGCGCAGAAGCTAAGTCAGCATATTATGTGGTAGGCTACGGCGAGTCTGGAGATTACACGGCTGGTAAAGGTACTTTTATTGACCAGATGATTACAATGGCAGGCGGCGTAAATGCGGCAGGCGACGTGGAAGGCTGGAGTTACTCGCTTGAAAAACTCATTGAGAAGAATCCAGACTACATGATTTGCCGCAACAATGGCGATGACAAAAAAGGCATCTCAGCAGCGAACGGCTATAAGGACTTAACAGCGGTCAAAGAAGGTCGTCTTGTAGAGATTGATAGTGATTTATTAGATATTCAAGGTCCAAGAAGTGCGGAGGGTGTACGTATGTTAGCTGAAATCCTCCATCCAGAGTTATTTAAATAATGCGGGCCCACAGAACGCCTTTATGGCAGGGAGTGATACTATTGGGGCTCGCTTTGGCGGCAGTGATTATACTGTCGGCTGGCATTGGTTCGTCCCACATAGCACTCGATAGCTGCTTTAAAATCGTTCTGGGACAGCTGCCACTGCTTGGCGGTCATATTGACCTTGCAGGTGTTCCTCAAGAAGCAGTGACTATCGTCAGCCAAGTGCGGCTGCCTAGAATTCTTTTGGCGGCTATCGTGGGTATGGGACTGTCCGCTTCGGGGGTCGTTTATCAGGGTATTTTCAAGAATCCAATGGCAGATCCCTTTGTACTTGGGGTTTCGTCTGGTGCGGCAGTAGGTGCAACACTGGTCATTGCTTTAGGCCTTAGTTTTACACTTGGCCCTATCAGTGGCATTGCCTTAGGTGCGTTTATTGGGGCGGTGCTAGCGGCAGGTTTTGTATTTAGTCTGGCGAGGGTTGGCAATAAGACCCCTGTGGTGACCTTGCTGCTGTCAGGGATTGCGGTGAATTTTTTCCTCTCAGCGATTATTCAATTGATTATGGCTATGAACCACGACCAAATTGAACGTATTATTGGCTGGACCATGGGGAGCGTATCGGCGGCTTCGTGGGACAAAATCGGGCTGACGCTGTTGCCACTGGTGGTGGGTGTTGGACTTTTACTGGCGCACACACGGGAGCTGAATGCTTTTTCGCTAGGTGAGGACAATGCGAGGAGCCTTGGTATTGACACAGAGCGGGTTCGTATTAGGTTGTTGATTATTTCTTCACTGGTGACAGCGAGTGCTGTGGCAGTCAGTGGCATTATTGGTTTTGTAGGACTGGTGATTCCTCATGTAGTCCGAATGATTACAGGGCCGAATCATAAACAGCTTATGCCGTTTTCCATTTTGGTCGGCGGCATTTTCCTAGTAGTTTCAGATACATTGGCGCGGACGCTGGTTGCACCATCAGAACTGCCTCTTGGCGTTATTACAGCCCTGTTTGGGGCTCCGTATTTTCTTTATTTACTCTATAAGTCTAAGTTCAATGTGAAGGAGGGGTGAGGACGTGAACCCAGTAATTCAGGCAACAAAGTTAGTCTTTGCATATCAAGAACAAGTGGTACTCGACGGACTGAACATGGAAGTGCCAAAAGGCGCCTTTACCGCAATTGTCGGGCCGAATGGCTGTGGGAAGTCCACCTTCGTCAAGCAGTTGATAAAGAGTCTCAAACCCCAGTCGGGGGAAATTCGTATTCTTGGCAAACCACTCGCCAGTTATAGCCACAAGGCCCTTGGAAAACTGATTGCCTATGTGCCTCAGGCGACACAAATTGGCTTTGACTTCACGGTAGAGGAAGTGGTTCTAATGGGTCGCTACCCCCACCTCAAACGCTTTCAGTCAGAGCAGGCCAAAGACCGAGAAATTGCGGTTGAGGCGATGAAGGCCACTGGCGTATGGGATTTAAAAGATAAACCGGCAAATGCCCTCAGCGGCGGCGAGCAACAACGGGTCATCGTGGCTCGGGCATTGGCGCAGGAACCTCAAATCTTAATTCTAGACGAGCCTATTTCTCACCTTGACTTACCACATCAGGTCGAATTGATGGCGTTGATTCGTAAAATGGCTCAGGAAAAGGGCATTACGGTACTTGCTATTATTCACGACCTAAATTTGGCACTGGACTACAGTGACTATGTCATCATGATGCAGAAGGGGCAAGTCTTGTATTATGGCTTACCAGCTGAGATTATTTCTGAACACAGCATTCGGGATATCTATGGGCTTGAAGTTTGCATGATTCAAAACCCTGTAACGGGTAACCCGCATGTGATTCCTAAAATGGCAGTTTAAATGGTGAACAGAATAAGGTAACTACAAATCAGCATAAAAATAACCCCAAGGTCTGAACAGACTTTGGGGTTTTCTTATGCATGCGCAGGTTGCGCGTTATGTATGCGATTCTTCAAAGGGCAAGTGCTCAACGCCTAAAAATTGCTTCATTTCTTTAAGTTCAGCTGGGGTAAACGCTTTTACGGTTTCAATAGTGCCAGCTTGAGAGGATAAGTAGTTGAGTTGAATTTTGCCAATAACATCATGACAGAGTGTAGCGGTCTTCTTGACGTGAATTGGCATAAACCGCATAAGTTCAATCCAAATCGCATCTACTTCAGCGGACCATGCCCCAGTGACAGCCCGATTATCGACAACGACCCGGTCTATTTCTTGTTCGGTAATCAACTGTTTGATATGGCTTGAGACGGCCTTGGCTTCAAAACTGTTGACGTTGTTGTTTTGAGTGGTCCAGTATAGGGTGTGGTTCATCTGTTCTAATTTTAAGTTATCTGGGATCACGGGATTCACCTCCTAAATGGGTGGGGTAAAAGCAATTGCATGAAAAAAGAGCGTATACATACGCGTGCTTTCTGCTTAGGAAAGACGATTTGTATGTATACACTCTTTTAATACCCGTGAACGTTCGGGGCTAATCTTTAAATAAGTGGCGCTTAAATTAAAGTAAGGAAAGTATTGATTTCTCGTTCCATGAGAGACAGGGATCCTTTCCAGAACGCAATATCGCTAAGGTCAATGCCCATAAAGTTGCCAACCTCTTGTATGGAGGCTTTACCGGTCAAGCGAAGCATGTCGTTATAGCGCGTTGTAAATTCAGGGCCCTCTGTTTCAAACTTCGCATAGAGACCCATAGCAAATAGAAGACCAAAGGCATATGGGAAGTTATAGAAGTTTCTAGAAGCGTAGTAGTAATGGGTCTTGTTCATCCACATATAAGGGTGTAATGTGGTTTCGTCAATACCATCGCCATAAGCTTTTTTCTGACAGTCCGTCATGAGCTTACATAGCTGTTCTGGTGAAAGACTGGCTTCTTTACGAGCTTCAAATACAGCGGTTTCAAAGAGGTATCTTGAATAGATGTCCACTATGATTTGTGTATAGCCTTGAATAGCCGTTTCCGTAAGCAAGAGTTTTTCTTCAGAGTTTGCTTCTGTCATCAGCTTATTTTTTACAATCGTTTCGCAGAAAGTGGAAGCAGTTTCTGCCAGTGGCATTGGATAGCCGGCATTGAGTAAGGTTTCTTTAAAGACATTTTGACCGTGGAAACCGTGTCCAAGTTCGTGGGCTACCGTAATGACATTGTTCATGCTCCCTTGGTAGTTACAAAGGAAGCGGCTCTGGCCTATGCCGTAAATGTTGGAGCAAAAAGCGCTGCCACGTTTGCCTGCTCGAGGTTCAAAGTCGACCCAGTGCTGTTCAAAGGCTTGTTTGGCAAAGTCACCAAGTTCGTCTGAGAAGTTCCTAAAGGCATTTTCCACAATTTCCTGACAGTCTTCTACAGGTAACTTGCGGTTACTGCTGCCCATAGGGGCAAAGATGTCGTAAAACGGCAAACCATCGCTATGACCAAGGGCTTTAGCCTTACCCTTTAGGTATTTTCTAAAGAGGGGAAGGGCTTCTTCCATTGCGGTTAACAATGCTGAAAGAATTTCTGGGGCCATACGGTAATGGTTAAGCGACATTTGAAGTGGATTCTCGTAGCCCTTGAGGCCTGCAAGGGTAATGACTTCTCCCTTAATGGCATTAAGGGCTGCGGCAGATATGTCCTCAAATTTTGGGTAGGCGCCCTGTTCTGCTTCAAAAGCTTTTTTACGGACTTCTGGGTCCGGATTAAAGGCTAAGTTGCGAATGGCAGAGAGGGGCAGCTGTTCAAGTTTGCCGTCTAGCTCAATTGGAATCAATGTGAGACTAGTGGTCTTATTTTGCAGGCCTTCCCATGCACTGGAGCCGGTTTGAACCATGGCAGAAATAAGTGCCTCTTCACCTTGGGTGAGTAGGTGTTTACTTTCCTCAATGAGTTCGTTGAGCACAAAGCGGTGCTCGCCAATTAATGTGGATGTTTTGCAGAGGTCGTCTAACAATGAAGCCTGTTCTTTTAGCCAATAAATGAATACCACGCGAGGTTCAGTCAGTTTAACGCCATGCTTACGAATTTGGTCAATCCAGCTCTGAGCAACGGTGTTCTTTGCGTCTGTGGACTGAGTCAGGTTAGCAAATGCTGAAATTTTGCTGATAAGCTGACCGAGTCTATTTTCAGTTTCAATATAACTTTCTATAAGGTGCTGAGTGGTTTGCGCTTTGTAAAATGACTGATCTTTAAAGCGCTGGAAGTCACTGATTTGCTGTAAAAGTTGTTCAAAATCTGATTGTAACTTAGGGTCTTTAAAACTGAGATAAAGGTCGTCGAGCGACCACTGATAAACACGATTCATAAGGAGCTCCTTTCGCGCTTAACGGCAGAGTGCTACGAAGGCATCAATATCTTCTACAATAACATCGAGTGAGTTTCTCCAGAATACTTTGCTAGTCACGTCTATGCCGACGCTTGCGCAGACATTTTCGATGGTTTCTTTTCCTGTAAATGCCAATAGCTTGTTATAGCGTTCAAGGAAAGCATCGCCTTCAACTTGATAGAGTTTATAGAGGCCCTTTGCAAATAGCAGACCAAAAGCATAAGGGAAGTTGTAGAAGTTGAGGCCGGCAGAGTAGTAGTGACCTTTGTTTAACCACATATATGGGTGTCTGTATTCAGGGTCTAAACCATCGCCATAAGCATCGTTTTGAGCTGTAAGCATAAGCTGTTTCATATCTTCAACGCTGACGGAGCCATTTTTACGAGCTTCGAATAGTCGAGATTCAAATAAGTAACGTGAGTAAATGTCTGCAATGCACTGCCCAGCGTCTTGAAGGGCGCTTTCGAGTACGGTGAATTGTTCCTCAGGGCCAACTGTTTTAAGGGCGGCACGACCAACAATGGTTTCACAGAAAGTAGAAGCCGTTTCTGCTAGTGGCATAGGCACATCTACATTGAGCATGGTTTCGTTTTTGAGCATTTCATTGTGGAAACCGTGTCCCAGTTCGTGGGCAGTTGTAATGGTGTCGCCGAGGCTGCCTTTGAAGTTGAGCAGGATACGGGATTCTTTAGTCTTAGGGATTTCTGCACAGTATGCACCTCCGACTTTGCCCGCTTTTGGTTCTACATCTATCCAACATTTTTCATAGGCGGTTTTAGCGAAGTCACCAAGCTGAGTGCTGAATGAGTTGAAGTTTTCAATGACAAAGTCCATGCTTTCTTCATAAGTGTATTTTTTAGAAGAAGTACCGACGGGTGCGAAGAGGTTGTAGAAACGAATGCCGTTTTCATCGCCTAAAAGCTTGCCTTTAGCTTTGTAGTATTCTCGGACTTTAGGCAGGTATTCTTCAATAGCACCAATGAGGGCGTCTAGCGTTTGCTGGCTCATTTTAGTTTTGAAGAGTGCTTCTTCCAAGGGAGAGGTAAAACCGCGACGTTCAGAAGTAGTAAGGACTTCACCTTTAATGCTGTTAAGGGCAGTCGCCACAGCGTCTTCAATTTGTTCACAGGCTTTAAGTTCAGCGTCATAAGCGGCTTTACGGACCTCCGCGTCTTCTTCGTAGGCCATAGCTCTAGCTTCAGAAAGCGTGACTTCTTTTATGCCGTCTGCGAGCTTGACGGGTACTATAAGTTTAGAGGTAAGTTTGCTTTGAAGCATGCTCCAGCTTGAAGAACCAGTCGTCATGAGTTTGGCAATTAGTATTTCTTCTTCGTCACTGAGCATATACTGGCAGCGCTCTTTTTGGCGGTTTAAATAGAAGCGGTGTTCTTGTAGAAGTGCGCTCTCTTCAATGAGTGCTTCTAAGTTTGTGAGGCTGCCAACAAAACGTGTAAAAGCAACGTCCGGCTTAGTAAGTTCGGTAATCATTTGCTCGCCTTTTTCGTAGTGGGCAATCGCTTCTGAGTCACTGGTGTTGACTGTGAATTTGAGGCTGGCATAGCCAACTGTTGTATGTAAGGTTTCATAAAGTGTCATAAAGTCTTTAAGGACGCTTTCTAAAGTTTGGAGTGGGGCAGTGCTGGTGAGCCACTGGTCGCACTCTGTGTTTAGTTTTTGTGTGAGTGTTTCTATTAGTTTTATGTCTGTCTTATAGGCTTCACTTTCGAAGCTTGGGTAGATGGTGTCCAAATTCCAGTTGTAGTTCATGAGATCGCCTCCAATTGTAAAAAAAGCCCTGTCGCATAAGGACAAGGCTTTAGGGTTAGTTTATTTCCTTATCGATAAATTAATTATAACATAAAAAAGAATATTCAATCATTTTATATGTTATAAAAATTTACCGTATAGCGGTGAAACGTGGATTTGCTTGATTCTTTTGCTTGAGGTATTTCTTGTGTATATACATGCGTTCATCGGCTATTTTAACTAAAATGTCTAGAATCATGGACTCACCTGGCGCTTCGGCTATCCCGTAGCTAAATTGGATAGGAATCAAGGTGCCATTATATTCTAAGTTTACGTGTTCGAAGTAAGAAATGATTTGCTCGAATTTGTGTTTGGTTTGCTCAAGATTAACATTGTCAATGAGGGCAATAAATTCATCGCCGCCATAACGGGCTAAGACGTCTGTGGCATAAAGGTGTTTCTTGACGCCTTCTGAAAAGGTTTTTAGCGCTTCATCGCCAAGAATATGTCCATAGGTGTCGTTTATTTTCTTTAAGTAATTCAGGTCCATAATGACCAGCGTAAACTTCTTGTTTTGTGAGAAGGCTTTTTCCTGAAAGTCATAGAAGACGTCTTCAAAATAAGTGCGGTTGAATATGTTTGTCAATTTATCAAACATAGACAGGTAATAGGCTTTCTCTAGCAATTGATTGTTTTTAAGAATAAAGGAGATATGTGTGCTCAGAAAACGTGCAAGCGTCAAATCCTTTTCATGAAAGGCGTTTTCTTTTAAACTGTCTATGTTGAGAATGCCGTAAAGCTGGTCGTCTATGAAGATGGGTGCAGATAGTACGGAGCGTACCTGTACCTTGACGAGGTCAAGGTGCTGTTTGTAGGTTTCAGGTGACAAACGGCTTCGGTTAAATTCGATAATATCGCGAATGATGACTGGTGTTTGGGTCTTGCCTCCAGTGGCTAGCCACATAAAGGTTTCTTCTTTTTTAAAACGCAATGTTCTAAGACGCTGAAAATCATAGCCATTGCAAGCGGCAAAGGTGAAGAGCCCCTGTTCATTGACAATGAGAATGCTACCAAAGTCACTGTCGGGAATGGCTTCGACGGCTTTGTTCAAAATAAAGTCAAGAACGGTGTTTTTGTCTTTGCCGGCGTCACTCAATTTCGTAGAAACTTCATATAAGATTGTATTCAGACGTTCTTGATATTCTAGGTTCTCTCTAAGTTCACTGATATTTTCGTCTAATGAAGAGCTGATTTCATTTTTGACTTGAAAGAGATCCATGTACTTAATATAAATAACGGCAGCAGCTGTCGTCATCAACAGCGTACTGAAAATAATCTGATAAACGATGAAGCCCTCTCCAAGAAAGAGCGGGGGCAAGATGACGCCCAGCACCACGACAGCAACTACTGCCCAAATGGCCAAAATAAAGTTTTTGATCATACCCGATACCCGCCTTTGTTATAAGTGTTCACAATACGCTATATGAGCATTATACCCCAATGAAACTGGCAGATAAATCAATTGTGCAGATTTTTTTGTGGAATTTAACACTTAAGCTACTATTCCTTAAGACTTTCTTAATAATCCCTACTTAAAATGGTTACAGAGAAGTAAAAGAAAGTGAGGTGAGAAATAAATGGATTTTCTCGATAAAATTACAGATCCTATGATATGGGTGATTGCAGCGGTGGTATTTTCTATATTGGAAGCCATCACGTTAGGGCTTACATCATTATGGTTTGCTTTGGCGGCAGTAGTTGCGTTGATTGCAGCACTTTTGGGAGCACCCATGTTTGTGCAAATTATTTTATTCGCAATTTCGTCAGTGCTATTCCTAATCATCACGAAACCTCTCGCAAAGGATCTTTTAAAAATAGGCGGTGAAAGAACCAATGCAGATGGCGTTATTGGCGAACGTGGCTTGGTGACTACCGAAATATTGCCATTTTCCATGGGGCAGGTGAAGGTAAAAGGCCAGATTTGGAGTGCCTTAGCTGAAGACGGTGAACCAATCGGACTAAATGAAACGGTTACTGTTTTGAGCATTGAAGGCGTTAAGTTGATTGTCAAAAGAGAGACACCAAAACCCAAAGCGGCTGCAGAGCATTCTAAGGTTTAAGAATAAAAAGTCATTATACTAATGTTCATCTAACTGGCTGACCGGAGGTTAGCTCACACAAGGAGGGTACTTTTCATGGAATTAATCCCTATTTCGATTTTAGTCATTTTAATTATTATACTTATTGTTAACAACATCAAAGTTGTGCCACAGGCAAATGCTTACGTTATTGAACGCCTTGGCGCCTATACAACGACTTGGACTGTAGGTCTGCACATGAAAATTCCACTCATGGACAAAGTGGCAAACAAAGTTTCTTTAAAAGAACACGTTATAGATTTCCCGCCACAACCGTCTATCACAAAAGATAACGTTACGATTAAAATTGATGCGGTTATTTACTATCAAATTACAGATCCAAAACTTTACACTTACGGTGTTGCTAGACCGATTGTTGCCCTTGAAAACCTTACGGCAACAACGCTCAGAAATATCATTGGTAATATTGAATTAGACGAAACACTTACTTCAAGAGATTTGATTAATACACAAATGAGAAGCATTTTAGATGAAGCAACTGATCCATGGGGTATTAAGGTAAACCGTGTTGAAGTTAAAAACATCATTCCGCCACAAGACATTCAAGAAGCAATGGAAAAACAGATGCGTGCGGAAAGAGAAAGAAGAGAGTCTATCCTTAGAGCAGAAGGCGAAAAGCGTTCAGCAGTCCTTATTGCAGAAGGTCAAAAAGAATCTTCAATCCTTGCAGCGGAAGGTGCTAAACGTGCGGCTATCCTCAATGCGGAAGCTAAAAAAGAAGCGGCTATTCGTGAAGCAGAAGGTCAAGCGGAAGCAATCAGAACGGTTCAAGAAGCAACAGCACAAGGTATTGAAATGGTTAAGAAAGCCGGCGCAGACCATGCTGTCTTGACACTTAAGAGCTTTGAAGCACTCGGTAAAGTAGCAGATGGTAAAGCCACTAAATTGATTATCCCTTCAGATCTTCAAGGTATGGTAGGCACATTTGCAGCGTTAGCTGAGACGGTAAGAGGCACTAAAGAAGCAGAATAATAAAGAATCAAAATAATAAAAAAAGGTGGCCCGAGTCGATGTGAATCGATTTTGGGCCACCTTTTTAACTTTTTTGAATTAGTTTTACAAAAGCGGTGGAAATGGCGTAGTCCTTCAAGGCACTGCGCTCAGTCCAAACCATTTCTGGCATGTCTGTCTTAATTTGCTCAGAGGCTTCTAAATGCCAGAGGGTCATATGCCAAGTTTTATGAGTAAAGACGTGTTTTACATGGCTTAGGGGTTCTTTACTTTTTAAAGTTGCCGTGAGGCCCATGTATTCGTCTAGC
>JBGSUZ010000576.1:0-3217 GCA_041753235.1 Acidaminobacteraceae bacterium | reverse complement strand
AAAATAATTAGGGAACAAACACATTAGCTTTATGGCTTATGTGTTTGTTTTTTTTTTCTAGGGTATAAAGAATACAAGAGGAGGGGATTGTATGAAACTCACGTTAAAATTGATATTTCAGAGTATTACTCTGTTTATTTTAATTGTACTCCTAGTGAATATGCAAACCATAACAGGAGACGCAATGCCTACTCATAAAAATATTCTTATAATTAATTCTTATTCACCAAGCAATCCGTGGACTCAAACAGAAATAAATGGGTTACAAGCTGGATTGGAGAAAGAGAATCTGGACATAGTGATTTATCAAGAGTATATGGATGCAAAAAGAGTTGCTAGTGAAGCTTACGATACCGCCTTTACAAATTACTTATCTGAAAAGTACAAGATGCTCAATATAGATTTGATTGTTACAACGGACGATTATGCTACTGTTTTTGTGGAACAGAATCAATCACTATTTTTAAGTAATAAGGTTCCGGTCGTCTTTGTTGGATTAAATGATTTAGAATATCAAGCAGAGGGTCTTGTTGGTGTTTATGAACACATAGACATTAAAGACACAGTCTCTTTAATACAATTGATTCATGGAGAGAATACACCTATATTGGTTGTAACTGATAAAACACAGAGTTCCTTATCCATCCTCAAAGATGTGATAGGGAATAAGTCATGGCTTAGTGAAAATCGAACTGAAATATTTTCGGAAAACAATTATACTGAAATAAAAAAGAAACTTGTTTCTTTTGATCAAGGTGCAATTATATTTTTATTGTTTAACGAAGACTCAGAGGGTAATAAATATACCTATTATGAAGGACTTGAGCAAATCAAGAATTGCACAGCACTCCCAATATACAGCACATGGGATTTTTATATTGGGCACGGGATTGTTGGCGGTTCAGTCATTACTGAAAAAGAAATGGGTGAAAGTTTAGCGCGTATAGTTGCCAGAATACTTAACGGAGAAGATATTCAAGGTATTAAAAGCCAAGAAACCAAGGTGCGAAGAGTTCTTGATTATCAAATTATGGCTAAGTTTGGCATAGAAAAAACTAAAGTTCAGAATCAGGCAGAGATTATCAATCAACCTATAAATATTTGGAGTGAGTACTATCAATTGATGATGCTTTTTGTGGGCACAGTTTTTATTTTTGTTGTGATTATTGGATTGCTTTTTAATAACATTCATCAAAAAAATGAGTACTATCGAGCGGTAAGTGAGCATAAAAGTGAGATGATGCATTCCAATCAAAAGTTAGAGAAAAAACTTGCAGACAGTCTTAATATAAATAACCTTCTCATTGAACAAAATGGAAAACTATTGCATATGATATTAAGTTTAAAAAAAAAGGTGGGTTTTTCAGAACGTTTCCCAAGCATACTTCATGAAATTAATACCATGCTCGGTAATATTCACGCTCGGATGGAATACATGCACAGTCAAAGTGATCGTCTCATGCGAAATGAGAGAGAACTAACACCAGAGCTACAGTTTGAAGAATTGCAAGAGTTACTCAGCGAGTCTCTTAGTGTCTGTGAAATGAGTATGGGACACACCGTTCAACTTGTAAGTGCGACAAAAACCTGTTATTCAGATTTAAACCAAAGCGAATTTAGAAACTATAAAATTCATGGATTTATTGAGGCGTTCTGGCAGATGCTTAAGCCAACACTTAAAAAGAAAAAAGTAAGTTTTATCATGAAAGTTTCAGATGACTTAAGTCTTTATGGAAATCCGGGAGATTTTTTGGCAATATTGGGTATACTATTCGGGAATTCATTAAAACATGGCTATCCTATTTTACAAGAACGTGGCATGAAAATTGAAATTGAAGCTTATGCAAGTCAGAGCTTTTTCCATTTTATCTATCGTGATGATGGTGTAGGCTGTTCAACAGAAATTTTGGAAAAAGGATTACAGATGCCAATCGAATCAGCGGTTCTCAGTAGTGGTATTGGGTTATATCAACTAAACATGATTGTTACTGAGACAATGGGTGGACAAATCACAATCAGTGGCGATGACAATGAAGGGATCCAAGTCAGAATTAATATTCCAAAGGCAGGTGAGCACGATGTTAAATGACGAAAAAGACGATCTCATTAAATTTTCATCTGAAGATGAAGTAATTGAAGAGCCTGAAAAACCAGGTAGAAGATGGAAAGTGTTGGTGGTCGATGATGATCAGCTCGTTCACAATACGACTAAGCTTGTACTCACCGACTTTAAATTCGAAGACAGACGTATAGAACTGTTACATGCTTATAGCTCTATAGAAGCGAAGAAAGTATTGAAAGAGCATAATGATGTGGCAGTCATATTTCTGGATGTGGTTATGGAAACCGAAGACTCTGGACTTCGAATGGTTAAGTATATTCGAGAAGACATAAAAAATAGTCTGGTTAGAATTATCTTGAGAACAGGACAGCCGGGACAAGCGCCAGAAGAGAAGGTCATAGTAGACTACGACATCAATGACTATAAAACTAAAACGGAGTTAACGGTTCAAAAGCTTTATACATCGCTTATTAGCGCACTGCGTTCTTACAGAGATTTAATCAAGATTGAGCGGAATAGAAGGGGTCTAAAACACATTATAACCTCATCTAGTACGTTGTTTGAGACGACTTCGCTAAGACGATTTACTTATGGCTTATTAACCCAGCTCTCCGCACTTTTCGAATACGAAGAGGAAGCTTATTATCATAGAACCAGTGGGTTAGCAGCGGTTGAGCAAATGGGCAGTTTAACAATAATCGCTGCGAATGGCGACTACAGTAATTACTTGGGTCAAGAAGCTGAGCAAGATCTTCCTTATAGAATCCTCAACCTTATGAAACAAGCTTCTAAGGAAAAACGCTCACTCTATGGTCAAGACTATTTTGTAGGCTATTACAACAGTTTAGGTTATATAGAAAACTTCATTATTTTTGACCACTTGTATATGACGGACGAAGTAGACCGAGAGTTGCTCGAAATGTTCTCGTCCAATATTTCGATAGCATTTGACAATATTTACCTTAATCATAAGATTGTAAATACGCAAAAGGAAATTATTATGAGACTTGGCGAGGTCGTTGAAAGTCGTTCTCATGAAACTGGAAGCCATGTTAAACGGGTTTCTGCTTATACCGAACTGATGTGCAAACTGCTGGGATTTGACGAAAATAAGTGCAATTCGATGAAGCTCACAGCACCGCTGCATGATATAGG
>JBGSUZ010000575.1:0-3290 GCA_041753235.1 Acidaminobacteraceae bacterium | reverse complement strand
GGCAATGACACCTATATTTTCAACGCTAATTTTGGTACCGATACAATTGAAGATACGCAAGGTACCTCGACTATAAAAATTTCTAAATCAATTGAAAATATTATGTTTAAACAAAACGGTGACGAAATGCAAATATCTTCTATAGGCACAGCAGATAAAATTAATATAAGAAGTTGGAGCCAATTTAAAACCCAAAGTGACAGCCGAATCATAACCGATACGGGCACAGTTTTATTAGTTTCACAAGTAGAAAAACTAATTCAAGCGATGTCAACCTTTACTACTTCAAAAGGTATTTCATGGGAACAGGCTGTCAATAACAATAAACAAGATGTTATGCAACTATTAGCCACATACTCGAGCAGCAACTAATTAATTTGTGAAGTTCTATACGACTTATCAATTAATAGAAATATTAGAAAATTGACATGAATTACAACCTGATGGTATACTAAACAAACATAAAAATATATTTGGTTCGACGGATTAGACAAAGCGCGCTTTGAGCTAATAGTAAACCAGTAAAATGGCATGGATTTCATATTCAGGCATTTTACTGGTTTTTTGTTTTTTTGTCTCAAATAGTTCCTGTGAATCACTCATATTTGAACTAAGAACTTTAAACTGCAATTAATACAGGGAGGAAAAATGAAGAGAATCAAAGCGTTAATGATTAGTTTAGTGGTACTGACAGCTATAATTGGCATAAAACCATTAAATGTATTTGCAGTAACTGCACCAAATGAGTATTGGGAGGAAAGCCAGCCAACTGGCCTGACTTTCAATGTAACGCGAAGCGGAGACGAATATTTTAACTGTTTTTTATCTGAAGCAGGCGATTTAATTGTCAAAGGTGAAGACGGGTATTGGTATTATGGACAAACAAGTGAGCTAGGCTTAACTCAGGGCAAAGCCAAATATTTATTAGATCAAAGACCGGCGAACTCGCTGACAAAGGATGATATTAGTCGGTTGCGAGCGTTTCGAATGGAAAAAATTCAAATTGAATTAGAAGGTCTACAAGAGAATGATAAGTCTTATTTTGAGAGGAGTTATGGAGGCGAAAAAGCACCGGCAACAGCCGATAGTTTTTTGATGAAGCCAACAGGACCTCAAAAGATGCTTGTTGTACTGGTTTCATTTACAGACGTAGTTATTAAAGACAGTAACGCTAATTGGAGCAATAAGTGCTTTGGTGCAGATGGAAAAACCATTAGAAATTATTATAGAGAGAACTCTAAGGGTGCGTTTTACTTTGAACCAGCAAGTGAAACCAATGGTACTGCGGATGATGGCGTCATTAGTGTAACCCTTGATTATGCACATCCAAACTATGGAAGTAATTTTTCGCTTCCTAGCAGAACCAAACTCATTAAAGATATCTTTGTAGCGGCGGATCCCTACATTGACTATGCTAAATATGACACTAATGATAATGGCATTATTGACTTGAATGAACTTCACATAGTGACTGTCATTGCAGGCTATGAAACAGCCAATACGACAAAGACACCCAGTGTTTGGGCACATCGGAGCGGGTTGGCATTGAGCACTGCGCCATTATGTGATGGTATTTTGGTAACGGGCTATACACAACTTGGTGAAATTAACGTCAAATCAAATGTCGAGTACATAGCACCTATCGGGACAGTGTGCCATGAGTTAGGTCATGACTTTGGTCTTAAGGACTTGTATGACACAGATGGTTCGTCTTCGGGTGTTGGCGTTTTCAGCCTTATGGGTTCTGGGAACTGGGGGTATGAGAAAGACGAATACTCTGCAACAACGCCTACACATTTGGATGCGTGGAGCAAGATGTTGCTTGGATTTACAACACCTGAAATTGTTACAAGTGGCGATTACAGTGCGGTTTCTCAAAATGCCGGTTATAAGGCAGTCAGAATTCCTACGAATAATCCGTTAGAGTACTTTTTAGTCGAGAATCGACAATTGAGCGGATTTGATGCAGGTCTAGCGCCCTTTACGAATGATGGGAGTGGTGTTTTAGTTTGGCATATAGACGAGCAAGTATTAAATGATACTGTGCTGGTCGGTGGAAAGCCATACACGAAGTTTTCGAGAAATTTGATAAATGAAAATGAGACACATAAAGGCGTGGACCTTGAAGAAGCAGATGAGGGGAGTGGTGGCAGTCGATTAGACCAAAAGTTATCTATAGAGCCAACCACATTTTTCTATGAGGGGAACAATACTTCATTTACGCCAGTAACAAGTCCTGGAAGCCATTTATACGATGGTACGGATTCTTTAATTTCATTGACTGTGAAAGATAGCCCAGCAGAATTCATGCACTTAAATGTAAACCAAGTGCCAGTGGCAAAAGATGACAGCTATTCTATTGAAGCAGGAAATACACTAACAATAGATGCACCGGGTCTACTAAAGAATGATTATGACAACGATGGCGATGCGCTTGTTTTGAAAGATCACGATATAATTGGTGATACGTCATTAGGTATATTTAATATTAATGATGACGGCTCATTTAGCCTTAAAACAACTGAAGGACGTGAAGGTCAGTTTGTATTCACTTACCGTGCCAACGATGGAAAAATTAGTTGCACTTCTCCTGCCAAAGTTACAGTCAACATAACTGCAAAGACTGTGGTGGAAAAGAAGCTGGAAAGCATATCAGTGACAGGCACACCTGTAAAGACTACGTATACAACAGGTCAGCGTTTTGACCCAGCGGGCCTTATAGTAACTGCAACTTATAACGATGGTAGTACCGCAGTTATAGCACTTTCAGATTGTACATTCAGCCCTAACCCGCTGACAGCAGGCACTACAGAAGTGACTGTAAACTACAACGGCAAGACGGCAGTAGTGCCGACTGCAATTACCGTAGCAGGCAAGGCTATTGAGCGTTTATCCGTGACAGGCACACCTGAAAAGACTACGTATACAACCGGTCAACGTTTTGACCCAGCGGGCCTAATAGTAACTGCAATGTATAACGATGGGAGTACCGCAGTTATAGCACATTCAAACTGCATATTCAGCCCTAACCCGCTGACAGCAGGCACAACAGAAGTGACTGTAAACTACAACGGCAAGACGGCGGTAGTGCCGACTGCAATTACCGTAGCGGACAAGAGTTTTGAGCGTTTATCAGTGACAGGCACCCCTGTAAAGACTACTTATACAACCGGTCAGCGTTTTGACCCAGCGGGCCTAATAGTAACTGCAACTTACAACGATGGTAGTACCGCAGTTATAGCACATTCAGACTGCACATTCAGCCCTAACCCGCTGACAGCAGGCACTAC
>JBGSUZ010000574.1:0-29461 GCA_041753235.1 Acidaminobacteraceae bacterium | reverse complement strand
GTATCTGAATCTAAAACACAAACAAAATCAATGTTCATGGGAATAAGCTTTAATGCCATATTGCGAGATTTTGTGGTGCCAATATTTTGTGTAAGTGAAATTAGATGAACAGCTGGAAAATCGTCTTTAATAATTTCTAGGGTTCTGTCATGAGAACCATTATCCACAATATAGACACTTGTTTCGAACTGATCTAAGGTTTTAATGCTATTAAGACAATTATAAATATACTGTTCAGAGTTCCAAGTCAATATGACAAAAGCTAAACTAGGATGCATTTTAATTCTCCTTACAAAAGGGACTTAAATACCTCAACGGTATTTTTTGCACAGTGTTCCCAGTTATAATAGTCTAATTTGCTACTATAATGAGATTTTAATGTTTCTTGCAGTGTTTTGTCGGATAGGATTCGTTCAATTGCTGTAGCTATTTCGTCAGGTCTTTCAGGGTCAACGAGGAGTGCGGCATCTATAGCGATTTCCTTCATAGAGGATGTATTTGAAGTGACTAACGGCGTACCGCAAGCCATACTTTCTATGAGGGGGATGCCAAAACCTTCGTAGTGAGAGACGTAGGCAAATAATGCTGATTGATGATAGAGATAGGGCAGATCTTCATCGGTTATAAAGCCTGAGAATACTATATTGTCTTTGTCTGGCGACTTTTCGTAGTAAGCAAACAGGTCTTCATAGAGCCAGCCCTTTTTTCCACATAGTACAAGTTTATACTTATTTTTAGTTTGAGGAGAGAGCATTTCGTAAGCTTTAATGAGGTTGATTACATTTTTGCGTGGTTCAATTGTTCCGACATAAAGAATATACTCCTGTGGCAAATTATACTTTTCTTGCAGATTGATGGTCTCTACTTGTCGATTTTTAAAAGCGTAAAAATTAGGTGCAACACCTAATGGTGTTAGGAATATTTTGTCTTTTGTATTAGGAAAGTAGTTAATAATGTCATTTTTAGTGTTCTCAGATATGGCAAGAATGGCACTGCTTGCCTTAGCGGAAAGCCGGATGTAGGTTTTGAACATTTCACGCTTCAAAGTAGTGTGCATTTCAGGCATGAAGAAGTAGGTGAGGTCATGATAGGCAACTACTTTTTTTGCTGGGCTAAGATAAGGCATGGTGAAGTTAGGGCTAAGAATTATGTCAACATTAAGCTTCTTAAGTCTAAAGGGCAATACAAATTGTTCCCAGAGTATGCGAAGGTATGTTTTTCTCAGAATATTGCTGTTTACAGGTACAAAATGAAAGTTAGAGGCTGTAATATCAAAGCCATCTAGGTCATCACTATGTGCAAATAGATAGTATTCATTTCCTGAATCTTCCTTTTGAAGTGATTCAACTAAATTTTTTATATAACGGCCTATGCCAGTTTTATTACGCGGTGTAGAGGTCATGTCTATAGCAATTCGTGCCATGAGATATCCTTTCTAAATGAGTGAATTATAAAGGCTAATAACCGACTCGGCGGTATTTGTCCAAGTGAATTTTGTGATTTGCTGTTTATTTAATTGAATCATTGAGGTGCGGCGTGCGTCATCTTCTAAAACGCTTTGAATAGATGAGGCGATTTCACTACTGTCTAGTGGATTCACTAAAATGCCGGCATTACCAACGACTTCAGGTAGTGAGGAAGTGTTAGATGTAATGACGGGACAGCCACAAGCCATCGCTTCAAGAGCGGGCATGCCAAAGCCTTCGTATAGACTCGGAAATACAAAACAAGTGGCTTCGTTGTATAGCGCAACTTGCTCGGGTTGACTAATATAACCTGTAATATGAACATTTTCTTTCAGATTATAACGATCAATAAGCTCAAATATCTTTTCAGATTTCCATCCAATCGAACCTGCTAAAACGAGGTCGTAGTCACGCTGTAAATGTGTAAGACTTGCATATGCTTCAACAATACGTTCGACATTTTTTCTAGGTTCCAAAGTTCCAAGGTATAAGATGAATGGCTTTTTTAGGTTGAATTTGCTGAGTGTTTCTATAGTTTGTTCTTTAGGAATCACTTTGAATATAGTTGGATCATAGCCTGGATAGGCAATGGCAATTTTTTCGGGTTGAATGCCTAGTATTTCAGAAATTTCACGTTTACTATTCTCTGAAATGGTCAATATTTTTGTGCTTTCTGTGACTGAGCGGGGCATAATTTTATTCAGCAAATCAAGGTTACCCTGGTCCATCGTTTCGGGAAAAAGTTTGTATACCATATCATAAATAGTAACGACACTAGGTTCCTTGAGTTTATAGGGTAAGAAAAAATTATGTGCATGATGGATATCTACTTTTGAATTAAATAAGAAATCAAATGAAATATGCTTATAGAGTCCATCTAAACGACTATACAAACCATTGAGGGTGTAGTTGTTAATTTTACACTGTATAGTGTCGGGATTTGATATTTCGGAAAATAATGTATTAAGTTGCTTTTTAGAATTATTTCGATTGAGTATATCAAAAGCGCATACTTCATTTTGTATGTTTTGTTCAGCTAATTCATAAATTAATTTATAAGTATACCAGCCTATCCCAGTTTTACTGGCGTGACAAAGTGGCTGAGCAAAATGACTAACGCGCATGAGAGTTCTCCATTCTAATTTAGTAGTTTTTCTACTAAATTATAACACCTTCAGTCTCGAATAGGCTATAATAAATGGATTGGGCATTTAATCGCCTAGAGATTTGTTATAGAAAGGAACATAATTATGAATTTTCGTGAGGAATACGCAAAATGGTTAAATAGTTCAATGATTGATCAAGAAACAAAAAATAGATTGGAAAAATTGGATGAAAAAATGACAGAGGACTGCTTCTATAAGAATTTAAGCTTTGGTACAGGGGGCTTAAGGGGCATAATAGGCGATGGTAGTAATCGTATGAACTTGTACACCATTAGAAAGGCGACGCAGGGTTTAGCAAATTATTTGGTAGAACATTATCCAAGTGCTAAAGTGAAAGGCGTAGCAATCGCTTATGACTCAAGAAATTTTTCAAAAGAATTTGCGCTTGAAACTGCATTAACGCTAGCCGCTAACGGCATAAAAGCTTATTTGTTTGAGTCAATTAGAACAACCCCAGAACTATCTTTTACCGTTAGACATTTAAACTGTGTTGCAGGTATTGTCATTACTGCTAGCCATAACCCAAAAGAATATAATGGCTATAAAGTGTATGGTGCAGATGGGGGTCAAATTACATTAGAAGCGGCGAATGAAATTATTACAAAAATAGATAAACTTGATTTACTTGAGTGCAATAAGGTAATAAGTCTTAATGAAGCTGAAAAAGATGAACTTCTCGTATGGATTGGTAAACCTGTAGATGACGTTTATATAGAAAAAGTGAAACAATTAGCCTTTAACGCTGTTAATAAAGATATAAAAGTCATGTATACGCCACTCCATGGAACGGGTTTAATGCCAATTAAAAGGTGTCTAACAGAACTGGGATATACGAATATTTCTATTCTTTCAAAACAAGCTGAAGCAGATGGGAATTTCCCGACAGTAAAGTCACCTAATCCTGAAGAAGCTGAAGCGCTAAAGCTTGCTATAGAAGAGGCCAAGGCATTAGGTATAGACCTTGTACTAGGCACAGATCCAGATTGTGACCGCATAGGTGTTGCTATAAGGAATAAAATGGGTGAGTTTGAATTGTTAACAGGAAATCAAATTGGTGCGTTATTGATTCATTACCTGTTGACAAGTGGTCGTGAGATTCCTAAAAATGGCGCACTTATAAAGACAGTCGTAACTTCTGAATTAGGTGCTAAAATTGCGAGTGCTCACGGGCTGACCGTATTTAATACACTAACTGGTTTTAAGTATATAGGTGAGAAAATTGGCATATTTGAATCAAACAAAGATTATGAATTTATATTTGGATATGAGGAAAGTTATGGCTATTTAGCAGGTACATTTGTAAGAGATAAAGATGCTGTAATTGCTTCGGTGCTAATAGTAGAAATGGCTGCGTATTATTCGTCAAAGGGCTATAATTTAGCAGAAGTTCTAAATGACATATACCTTCAATATGGGTATTACAAAGAATCACTAAAGACGATTACACTGCCAGGCATTGAAGGACAGCAGAAGATTTCTGAGATGATGGCTATTTTCCGAGATTCAGAAAAAATATCTAAAATAATAGCCGATCTATGCTGGATTGAAGACTATGAACAGCAGATAAAAACAAATCCAGTCAGTCAAGAGAAAATAGCGATTGCATTACCACAATCTGACGTACTCAAATTTATTCTAGAAGATCAATCTTGGTTTGCGGTAAGACCATCAGGAACAGAGCCAAAGTTAAAATTTTACTTTTCTGCGAATGGAAAAACAGCTGATGCTGCAGAGCAGCGATTGAACTTCATAGAAAAGACACTAGAGCAATTGCTTTAGTAAAGTAAATATAATAACTATGAACATAGGCATTAACGCCTATGCCTTTAATAACCTGGAAAGGAGAGTATGGTGATTTTGATAATCATCGTACAAGTAGCTAATGTTTAGTCACTACCTATACACTTTCATCATGTCAATGACCCCTATCTCTGAACTCAGAGGGGCCATTCCCCTTGGCGTTTCCTTGGGGTTAAGTCCAGCAGTAGCCGCAATTATTAGCGTCACAGGCAACGCGCTTGTAGTGCCATTTTTGTTATTGCTTGTTGAACCATTATTTAAGCGCTTAAAAACCTTAAGCAAACTTAGAAGTTGGATTGAACGCTATGAAGACAGAGCGGTTAACAAATTTCACAGTTATAGAAAGTTTCGATTTTGGGGACTTTATTTATTCGTAGCAATTCCTTTTCCCACTACTGGCGCTTACACAGGCTGTGTAGCGGCAGTTATACTTGGGATGGGGTTTAAGTCCGCATGGTTGAGTATTACGAGTGGTGTCGTTACTTCAGGCGTTATAGTCTATTTATTGACGAGTCATGTGGTGTCATGGTTATAATAATTTTTAAGGGGGTGATGTGATGGGCAGCTCTAATTTAAAAAAGGATGGACTTTTTTTAAAGATACTTGAATTTGGGCTGTACGAACTAATTGTGTTTGGTTCGTATTACATGAGTCTTTATCTAGACCTGTTTAATGGCTATGATGCAAGAAACTATGACGCCTTTTGCATGACCATTCCCTGGTTGATGCTTTGTGCCATTTTTGTATTTTTCTTTGTTGGTTTATTTAGCACGGTGAATAAATCCAAATCTGAAAATATAGCCATCATAACCATTGCAGTTAGTGCTTTGACCGTATTATACATGGCGATTGCTTTTATGGTACGTGGCTTTGCGTTGCCTCGTTCTATCATATTGGTAGCTTTCCTTATACAGATGGTAGCGTTTACTCTGGTTAAGCTTAGTTTTATTCGCTTGATTCGCTTTTTAAAAGGCAAACGTAAAATAATGATCCTTGCACCGATGAAGGACAAGGAGATGCTCGTCACCAAAATATTGACTTCAAGAGTTTATAAAGAACGACTTACATATTTTGTAGACCCGCGAATACAACAAAGTTACTTGAAATATGTAGACAAGGTAGATAAGATCTACCTGTCAGATGCAGTGGATAATAATATTAAGGACAAAGTGATTACACACTGCATTAGCATGGATAAGTCCCTTTACATGATTCCTAGAACTTTTGAAATAGCCATATTCAATTCAAGCCTCATTCAGGTATCTGATATTCCTATGTTTCGCATTGAGAGTCTGTATTTGTCCAGAGAACGCATGATTTTAAAGCGTGTATTTGATTTGGCATTAGCAATCCCTATGCTCATTATCTTGTCACCCATCATGTTGCTAGTGGCTTTAGCTCTTTTTCTGACTGAAGGCAGACCTGTTTTATATAGACAGGAGCGCGTTACGATTAATAATCATCGTTTTATGCTTTATAAATTTCGATCTATGCGCAAGGATGCAGAAAAGAATACAGGGGCAATTTGGGCAAGTGAGAATGATCCGCGGGTCACACCACTAGGAAGCTTCTTAAGAAAATTCTGGTTAGATGAACTGCCACAGCTTTTTAATGTGATCAAAGGGGACATGTCTCTTGTAGGTCCTCGTCCAGAAAGGCCCATTTTTATTGATGAGTTTTCAAAAGACATTCCCGACTTTCATTATCGGTTGTCTGTTAAGGCGGGCGTAACAGGTTTAGCACAAGTACTTGGAAAATATGCAACATCACCTGAGAATAAAATTAAATTTGATTTGCTGTATATTAAAAACTCGAGTTTGCTATTTGATGTGAAAATCTTATTTGAAACACTGAAAAAGATTATCATGGGAACGCTCAAACGTGGTGAAAATAAGGACTTAAGCTATACGGAGTTAATTAAGCATAAACATTTTACTGAAAAGCATAAAGATGGCATCATTGAATACCATTAAGCGTATTTGAATAATATTCGTTTAGTCTATTTTCACAGGGGTAATATTAAGACATCGATACAAATCATCGATGTCTTTTTTATTGCAAACAAAAAAAGGAGGGATGTAATTTGAACAAGCAATTCAGTAAAAGACTGGCGCTTCTGATGGTTTTTGTCATGGTAATAGCCATGATGCCTATCACCGGTTTTGCACAGTCAAATGACTTGGCAGGGCATTGGTCTGCGGACGTGGTCAACGAATGGATGACCAAAGGGCTAGTTTCTGGTTATCCAGATGGTAGCTTTAAACCTAACGGTCCAATGACCAGAGCTGAGTTTATGTCAATTGTAAACAAAGTCTACAACTTCACCGAGGAAAAAGACATAAGCTATAAAGATGTTAAACTTAACGATTGGTATTTTGGTATCGCTAAGAAAGCGGCAGCAGCGGGCTATATATCTGGATACCCAGATATGACGCTTAAGCCAAATAAGCCAATCACTAGACAAGAGGTTGCAACAATCTTCTGCAAGCTAGAAAGCTTAAATTCTGATGTAGAAGCTGCAGCAATCTTTAAGGACTTAACAGCTGAAAGTTGGGCTAAAGGCTACATAGGTGCATCGGTAAAAGCTGGATTTTTCAGTGGCTATAGCGATGGTACCTTTAAAGGCAATTCGGATATCAAGCGTGGTGAAGCCATTGTGGCTACTAACAAACTTGATATGAACAGAGCATTAGTTTACACAACGGCAGGCACTTATGGGCCAGCTACAGGAACAGATACAGTAGCAAAGAATGTCGTAGTCAAAGCGGCTGGTGTGGTGCTTCAAAACATAACCATAACGGGTGATTTATTTATTGACGAGGCTGTAGCTGAAGGTGATGTTTCGCTTAACAATGTAGTGGTTAAAGGACAACTCTACATTAAAGGCGGCGGCGCGAATTCTATCAAAATTAACGGCGGTAGCTATGGCAAAGTATTTATTATGAAACAATCGAACAAACCTGTAAGATTGTTAACAGTCAACGTCAAAAACATAGACGTTGTTATTCCAACAGAAGCTGGCGGCGGTCAGATTGTTCTGGAAGGTGCATTCAACTCAGTTTCTGTTCTAGCTTCAAATGTAGAACTTAAAACACAAGGTAACACGACAATCAATGAAATTTCGTTTGATAAATTAGCTTTATCAGTTACACTAAACATTGGTGGTCAAACTGTTGTTGCTAAGTTAATTGCAGACGTAGTCATCACTGTATTAGGTCAAGGTCGCATTATTGTTGCAGAAGTAACGGTAAGAGGTATTACGTATGAAAAACAACCTGAAACCGTTAATACAACAATAGATGGTAATACGACCACCACTAATAATCCGCCTTCAGGAAATTCAGGAGGATCTAGCTCTGGTGGTTCATCTAGCGGCGGTTCATCTAGCGGTGGCGGCGATGACAATGGTGGCGATACTCAAACTGCGGCAACGCCAACAGCAGATCCAGTAGCTGGGAGTATTGCGTCGGGCAGTAGTGTAACGTTGAGTACAACAACTGCCAATGCCTCTATTTACTACACATTAGATGGATCAACTCCAACGAGCGCAAGTACACTTTACAGCACACCGATTATTGTATCTGGTACAAGTGTTACTATTAAAGCGATTGCTGTAGCAACAGGATACAATAACAGTGCAGTATTTAGCGCAACTTACACAATTACACTTCCAACTACAGCAACACCAACAGCAGATAAAACAGCTGGGTATCTTGCTTTAGGCAGTAGCGTAACGTTAAGTACTACAACTGCAAATGCATCCATCTATTACACAGTAGATGGCTCTACACCAACAACAGCAAGTACTTTATACAGCACACCAATTGCTGTAAATAGTGCAACTGTTACGATTAAAGCAATTGCTGTAGCAACAGGATACAATAACAGTGCTGCATTCAGCGCAACTTACTACACCCAACCTGCTTCAGCAGATGTTAGTATCGCATCAGGCAGTGCTATCTTCTTATTTGAGTTCTTTGCAGATGCTCAAAACAGTATGGCAATCCCATATGCGGATGTCATTGACCCAAATAAGATTGCATTAGATACAACTAATTCAACAGTAACATTAGCACTGACCAGCAATGCAGCTGTGGTAGCATCTACAGCAGCAATTTCGTTCGAAACTATGGGCATAAATGTCACTAGTGGTTCTGCAACCTTTACATCAGGTGGCGCTATTTCAGCTGTATTTGGAAGCTTTACTGGTGGCGGCTGGACAGGTTATCCTAATACTGTTCTTCTACACTTAGTCTTTACAGGTACAGGCGTAGGTCCATTTGACTTAACAATCACTTTAACTGAAGATGAGATTAATATTATTCAAAATCTCATGACAGCTAGTTTGTCACCTACGCAAAGCAACAGTTTCTTAGCCAATAACGCTCAGATGTTGCGGCTATAAACTGAACCAGTTATACCAAACTGCCGCGAAGGCACTAAGCACCGTCAGCTAAGCTGACGGTGCTTTTTACTGTACGCTATACTCAATTTCATTAAAAAAACATTACATCCCCACACAATCAAGCCATGTCCTGCTATGCAGTGGTATAATGGAACCAACTATACTTATTCTAAGCATACATAAAATCCAAAATTGTGGAGGGATATAGACATGAAAAAATGGACTGCGTTAATATGCAGCACGGCGCTTTTGGTTGGTCAACTTATCTGGCCGGCGGCTCCGTCATATGCAGAAGGCCTTACGTTAGATCAAAAGGCGGACATTCTCAATCAAGTACAATTGCTGACTGGAGATGGTATTTCTTATAATCTCGGTGGAAAACTCAAACGGAGTGAAGCAGCAGCTTTTATTGTAAAAGCACTAGGTATGCAAAATAAAGTGTTACAACAAAAGGACACATATAGTCAAACAACTTTCAAAGACGTTCCTAAAACGGAGTGGTATGCCCCTTATGTTGGTTATATGACGCAGCAGAACATCATTACAGGCTACCCAGATGGGAGCTTCAAACCAAATGAATTTATCAGCGAGAAAGCGTTTTTCAGCATGGTATTGAAAGCCATGGGCTATACGTCGTCAGACTACGACTGGGATACCGTCAATAAAACTGCCTATGAAGCAGGTCTGGTCGATGACATCCTGTATGTATTCAAAGTGGATGACAACGCAAACTATCTGCGTGGTGACGTCGTTAACACACTCTATAACGCCTTAGGGAAGCCCATGAAAGGTCAAAACAAGAAATTCATTCAGCTTCTTGTGGATAGTGGCATGATTAGCACTGACAAAGCAGAATTATTTGGATTTGTAAAAATTGACAAGTTGCCGACTTCGGTTAAGACGATTAAAGTAAAAAACTCAAATCAAGTTGCAATTACTTTTAATGAAGATATTGTAGTACCTAGCGCGGATCAAATTTCAGTTTATATGAAGGCTGATCCAACAAAAAAACTTCAAGTAAAGAGCCTTTTGTGGGATGTTAACGTTCTTACGATAGACATGGACGGTCAAACGGACAAGCAGGCCTATATTGTTGAATTTGAAAGCATAACAGACACGTTAGGCAATAAAGTCACAGGCATTAAGACTGACTTTACAGGATTTAATTCCCCAGAGTTGATTTCACCATATTTCAAAGTATCTAAAGTAGAAGCTATCAACTCAAAAACAGTTAACGTCTACTTTACGCATCCACTCAATGACAAAGCCGACATGGAACTGTTATATGACTTTTATGCGGGAGAGAATAAGTGGATAGAAGGAAATTATAAAACCATCGCAATAAAACGCAATGATAACAAAAAGAACATGTTGACTATAACACTCAAAGATGGCGTATTTGCAACAGATGGCGCATATACGCTTAAAATAAAAGGGGATCTTCGCTCCGCATATGGCATTAACCTGAATAAAGGCGATGGCGAAAGTATGGCCTTTAAAGGCGTCGTAGGGACACCCGTGCCAGCAGCGATTAAGTCGGTTTACAGTGAAGAGGGTACCTATGTTTTTGTTGAATTTACGCAAGCCGTAGATAAGGATTCTGCACTTAAGCCTGCCAGCTATAGCATTAAAGAAACGACTACAGGCAGACTTGTGACCATTTCGCAAGTATATGCCATGAAGGGTACCGATCAACTAGACAAAGGATTTGTATTAAAAACTTCAGGACTAGTTGATAAAAAATTATATGAAATTACTGTAAAAGGCGTTTATGATACTTACAAGACCAGCGAACTGGTTTCTATGAAGCAAGAATTCCTTGGGACAAATACATCATCTGAAGGTCTAAAACTTGAAGCGGTTATACCGATGAATAAATTTGGTGTTATTGCTATTTTCAATCGCGAATTAAAAGAAACGTCTGTAAATGCGACCGTTCAGATAGAGGGCGGACCAGTTGTTACTCTAAAAGAGATCGATCCAGAAAATCCGAATCAGCTAAGAATGTACCTAAGTTCTTATACGCCACTGCAAGCGAATAAAAAATACAATGTCCGTTTCTTCTCTGGTGTCTACGATTTTATGGACAAGAGCCTCTCCAATGGCACAGATGGTCAGCTGACAGGTTCAGACGCACCAAGACAAGAAGTAGCCATAGAATCGGCATACTTCGTAGATGAGTCAACCATTATGGTCAACTACAATCAACCAATCCACAAATCTCAAGGCGCAATCGTAGGGAAATATGACGTTTATTATTCAGACGGCAACACCGAACGACTTATGATTCCAAAATCGGCGGAGCTTGTATCAGACAGAGTAGTTATGGTTAAGCTTCCGTACTTAATGGCAAAGGGCACTTATAGACTGCAAGTACGTGAAATTTTAGATATTTCCGGTCAGTTCAGTACCCCAACTATGAGCATAGAGGTGAAATAAGACTATGAAAAATATAGTAAGTTGGATACTCACAATATGTGTAGCAATAGGATTATTCGGAACGCCAGTCTTTGCTTCAAGTGAACCTGAAAACCTTTTAATTTATGTAGGTCAGCAGTTAGAACTTAAACCCTACTTGGTTACACAAAATGATATGAAAGATGGCAAGGCAACATGGAAAAGCTATCAGACCAGCATCGCTACGGTTAATAGCGCTGGGGTGGTAAAGGGTCTTAAACCAGGAGAAGTTATCATAAGCGCAACGATAGGTACTGGTAGCAGTATCAAGGAAGCTCGGATTAAACTGATTGTAAAAACAGCAGTAGCTACCGTTAACTTGAGCGAAACAAGTTTGCGGTTAACGGTAGGTGAGGAAAAAAGTATTAGTGCAACTATAAATCCAGTAGAAGAAGTCCAGGCCCCTTACTTAGACGGCGTAAACTGGAAAACCACAAGTCCACAAGTCGTCAAAGTAGATTCAAAAGGACACATTACAGGTGTATCCGTGGGTAAAGCTGAAGTATATGCCAGCAGTAAGGACGGTGATATACGCGGCTTCTGTGAAGTGGAAATTTACAATGCAGTCCAAGAGGTCGTTGTAGCGCCAAAAATATCTGTTTTAAAGATAGGCGATGGCGTGCAACTGAATACGTCGGTTTTGCCTGCTGAGGCACCTGTCAAAAAAGTGATTTACAAATCAAGCGATGTAAAAGTAGCAGAAGTCAGTGAGACAGGCTATGTTAAGGCAAAAGGCGGAGGTGAGGCGCTTATCTATGTGACAAGCGTAGATGGGGGCAAAGCAGTTGCCGTCAATGTGACTGTTGAATCAATGGTGATGGGCATAATGCTAGACAAAACCTATCTCGAACTAGACGAGGTCAATAGTAGCTATAAACTCATTGCGACCCTTATGCCCAAGCATTCGGAAGAACCACCTATTGAAACGGGCATCGTTTGGAAGTCGTCCAATTCAAGTATTGCCTCAGTTGATGCAAATGGACTGGTCAAGGCATTAAAAGCTGGTCAAGTAGAAGTGACTGCCACCGCATTAGATGGCAGCTGGAAAGCCAGTTGTACTGTCTATAGCAAAATTCAGGGCAATGGACGTAGCATTGGTTTTAGCAGTATTAAGATGATAGAACCACCAAAGGTAGTTTATGCAGGGCAGACTGTAAAAGTGAGCTATTTAGCTTACCCAGAAGAAGCTAATAATCGAAAAATAAGTAGTATGGTCAGCCCTAATAAAGGACTCACCACCAGCATTAAAGACGGCACTCTAACGTTGAATCCCAATATACCAGGACTCTACAAAGTGACAGTCTATTCAGATTCAGCTAGTGCAGATTTTACAGTAGAGGTGAAGCCATCTGTAAATGGTATAAGCCTAGAAGCTTCAAAATTGACTCAGTATGGTCAAGGTTATATTTGCTACTTAGGGCAAACATTTGACGTAGACGCAGTAATCAGCCTAGGCGGAATTGCACTTTCTGAGCTGGATATGGCAAAAATTAAATGGGAATACCCAAGTGGTACTTTAAAATTAGAAAAAGCACCTAATAACGCTCAGCGCGTATCCATCACATTGTTAAAACCAGGCAATACCTACCTAGAGGCCTCGCTTTTAGATGGGACTGTGAAGCAGCGCATCGTACTCACCTATGAACCAATGGCGGAGTCGATGGAGATGGCAGAAAAGGCAGAGGTCAAACTAAACTATCAGTTTACACCAATACTTGAGTTGAAACCTAAAAAAGACTTGCGCTATGGGTACACAGAGGTTTTAAGCAAAGCCTACGATTTATTTGTAGAAGAAGCGTATATCTCAACTGATTTTATTCAAGGAGAAATTGAATTTGAAAACAATAACATTCCAGAGCTCAAAGCGGTAGCGGATAAACTGGAGGAAGGCGCACAGAAAAATATGATTATTGATGAGTGGAGTAGGCATTTACTCAGAAAAAATCAATTTGAACTGCTCATCACACAAAAGGGCAGTGAATATCAGCGCATAACCAGTCCCTCGCTACTCACAGATAGAAGTCTAAAAAAACTAGTTTTCTTTGAAATCAAGGATAATGGCGTTCGCTCAGAATACTCTGGGAAAGCACTAATACGTGTCGTTTCTCACGATGGTAACTTTTCGAAACGCATATGGCTAGCGGCAAAAGCTCAAGAAGAAGACATTGTGCTACTAGACGGACAAGGCAATATTGTTGCAACTTCAAGTGACATTGCCAAAGTAAAGCTAGAAGAGAAGGAAGCAGAGACAAAGATTCAATTTGTAGCCAGCCAAAAATCAAAATTTAAGGAAACACTAGAAAAAGACCTTCCGAGTGCTGCTTATTTGGAAAGTACCTGGGCAGCGGTTGAAATGAAACTTATTGAAGAAAAACAGCTCAAAGGGCGTTACCAGCGTCAGATGACTCAAGCAGACTTAGTTGAGCTATTAGTCAAAGCCTATACGCTTGAGACGAAAAAAAGCTTTAAAACAGTAACAGACCGCTATTTCACGAATGTGAAAAATGACGCGGCTGAACGTGCCTACCAACTGGGTATGATTGACGCTAATCCAGAGAGAAATTTTGACGGTTGGGCTATAATAACGGATAGACAACTCAAAGACATGATTACTAAATGGTTTAAGGCCACAAAAACTGATTTTAAAGGTGAAGTGGGTCTACAAAGTTTGATCGGCAATCAAAAGAGTTATTCAAATGAGGAAGTCATTCAGAAACTGGTCATCATCATGAATGGGAATTAGAACGTTAAGATGCAACTTAAGGATTCTGACTTGCAATATAAGCTTATGTGGCATAGAATAAAGTTATCCGCTAAGTTTGGGAAGACGTTACAAAATAAGTACTAGGAGTTATGCCATATGAAAAAAATCTTGATAGCTACGGTATTTGGATGGGTGATTTTGATTTCTTGGTTTTCAAATCAACCCATGAAAGAAAGTACGAAGCAGACCTATGATTTCCTTGTAAAAATGAATATGGCTGAAGAGCACGATTTGGTTCTTTCTTCAACGGAAGAAATTCGCGATCTTAAACACTTAGCTAGAAAAGCCGCCCACTTTGGGTTGTACTTCTGTCTGGGGACGCTTGTTGGGTTATGCTTCTATGGTTGCTTAAAATGGCGTGGCGTTTACTGGTTTTTAGGGAGTTGGCTTGGTGGTAGCTTCTGGGGGGTATTAGATGAAATACATCAGTACTTTATTCCGGGTAGGACCATGCTGGTTAAGGATATGTTGCTAGACAGCGCGGGTGTACTCTTGGCCGTTTGTTTGTTGCAGGTTGTACTAGGTGTATACCATAGTATTAAGTCGTCGAAGCAGGAAGAACGGTTGTTTTTAGAACATCTTTATTAAATATAAAAAAAGAATCTTCATCGAAATGTTGGAGGTTCTTTTTGGATATATGCAGTATACAGACGTGATAATGGGGGGATTCATTCGTGTCCAATTGGGGAAGTACTATAGATACTTTAAAGAGATTAATAAGACAAAATAGGTACATATTGCTTGCAACGTTCTTTTTCACTATAGTGGTATTTCCACTACTTATGAGTGGCTATATTTATGATGACGCGATAAACTCGAGTACACCTGGATACTTAATTCAGGATAGCCAGACAATATTGCCGTTTACTTTGAAGATTCTAAACGCTTGGATACATGCTGGACGGTTTTTCCCACTTGCTTTTTATGTATATGGTTTATTTAATCTAATACAAGATTTAACTGCATATAAAATATTTTTATTTTCTATCAATCTCGTAGATATTGTTCTATTTTTGTATCTGTTATTTCTTTTAACAAAAGACAAAGTTCTTGTGAACCTAACTTTTTTAGCGATTCCTCTATTCTTCTCATTCCAATTGGGTGCGGATGCTGTACTAGCATTTGGAGGATTGTTGCAGCTCGTGTTTCTGTATACATTAATTTCATTGATATTCCTTAAGTGGTTTTTAGATTATAAGAAGACTGTGTATCTAGTTTTAAGTATTTTATTTTATTGCATGGGTCTTGCAACTTATGAAATCACATATTCTTTTTTCCTGCTCCACGCAGTAGTGATTTTGTTTGATTTCAAGAAGAAAGCAACTTGGGATAAAAAAAATATACTATATATGATACCTTATGCGGGTAGTGCAATACTAGTTTTAGGGATTTCATTATTCTTAAGGAGACTATTTGACGTCCCGGTTATTGATTCTAGCTCAACATATACAATAAGCATCAATATAGTTCCGATACTGACTACCTACGCAAAACAGCTCGTAAGTACGTTTCCGTTAGCCTATAGAATTTTCAATCCAGACAATGTTTTTTCTACTAATTTTCCCTTGTATGTAAAAATGATTTTACTAGCTATCCCAGCTGTAGTCCTATTTTTAATTGGGTTATGTAATGGGAAGAAGGTCCTTACCAAGGACGAGAAATTATCTTTACAGTCTACTGTTCTTTTAGGATGCTTATTATTTTTCTTACCGGGTTTGTTAATTTCGTTATCACCAAAATATCAAGCATACATAGGGTGGGGACGTCCGTATTTACCAGTATATATACAATTTTTTGGTTTGGATTTGACTTTGATTTCAATAGGATTATATTGTAGACATAAGCTAGTTAATAAGTTGAGCGTCTTAGACAATCTTTCATATGTCAAAACAATCCGAAAGATTTCAATTGTATTGCTGGCTACAGGTTATTGCTTTACACTGTCATCAAATTACGCTGTTGTACAAAAATCAAACCTGCACTACTTATATCCTCGAAATACACTAGAACTTGCGCTCGAAAACGGATTGTTAAACGATATACCTTCTGATTCTATGATTATCTTAGATGGTAATAGTGCATGGGATACTACGGCATTTTTCCTGATGCATTCTGGAGAAAAAAAACTAAAAGTACTCACTAGAGGTACCTATTTGTCAGATAACAGTCAGGAAACCCAAGTGTTTAGCAGTCAACCTGATTCAAAAAGTGAGTATACATCGCCATTTTTGACGAAACACGTTTATTATTTAAGATATGATAGCAAAAAATTAGGAACAGGGTATGCTATCTTAGCTCCTCTTGATGAGTTAAAAGTCAGTAAGGATAGTGTATTGGCTGCGTTTTCTAAAAATACCAAAGTATTTTATATGTCGCCGGATATAACTAGTAATCAGTTTCAAGTTTCTGGTGTGAGTTTAGATACAACTGTAAAACCGTTTCTTCAGAAGGGAACTGAATTAAATACTTTAAAATCTAAAGAGCACTTCGTTATTAGTGAACTTGATAATTTGGGTGGAATGATTGATCTTAGTTCAGTCAATGTAAATGATATTAGTAGCTATGTTGGAAAATCTGAATATTGGAGTTTGGTACCACAACAAAAATTATTATTAAAGAATCTTCACAACCCACCATTTCATGTAGGTTTTAATAAGAAGTTAGTCCCAAATGGTGCAGAATTTGCACCAATTAAATTAGAGGACAGTTTTTCTATTGAATTAATTGTCAAACCTTCTGCGGAGCAGGTTCCTTATGCTGGGCTCATCGGAAATCATCCAGGAGAAAAAGATCATGGCGGATTTGTGATTCAACAGGATGGTGTGTTACTAAATAATTATTACTTTACCTTCGGTGATGGTGAAAAATGGATGGATAACACATATTTCAAATTGCATACAGGTGAATGGAACTATGTGGCTGTTACTTTTAATAAAAGTACTCAAGATATTCTAGTGTATGTCAATGGTGCTTTAGTAGCGCATCAAGTGGTGAATGGTCATTTTGAGAACAGTCAACTTTCTCTATTTGTTGGAAATTGGATAAATGGCGATCGACCATTTAATGGGAATATTGATGAAGTAAGAATTTCGAACGACGTGATAAGCTTCGAACAAATTCAAGATACTTGGCTAAAGATTAGCCAAGAATTTAAAAATTATTAAACGAATCACATACCTAAGGAAGGGGCATCATCCTACAATGATTTGAGAAAATCAAAGTAGAATGATGCCCCTTATTATATTGATAAATATGTTTAACTTAAAATTGATTTTAAATAATTTTTTGAAACTTAAGCCTTCAATACCTCCAATACAACCCATAAAAACAGCATACTACTGACCATAGCAGAGGTAAAGGACAAATCTCTGTGCCCAAAGTGTGGAAAACGCTTAATAAGCGGTTTAATAATCAGCTTAAAGGCAGCTAAAGCACCTACTAACATGACGGCATAAGTCAGGCTGTCTTTTAGCAATTTGCTTAAGTAGTAAGCAGACAAGTCTGGTAGGTACTGAGTACTAATCCACAGCTCTACTGGCAGCGCTAACAACACTATGCCACTCATGAAATAAATTGCTTCCATAGAAGCCATGTGTTTGCCAGAAGCCTTTTGAAGTGCCTCAGAAGGCTCTCCAAATACAATGGTGCTAAGCTTGATAAAACTAATCATGGTACCAAAGTTGATGGCATAAAGTGAAGCTGTAAGCAACTCGCCGTGAGCCCCCGATTTAATAAGCACTTTACTGAAGCTGGCACTCGTCAGTGGGAAGCCCATAATGGAGACAATTCCTATCAGAAGGCAAATGGATAGGGGTTTATGCCATTTCCATAGACCGTGAATGGCCTTTACCCGACGTTCGCCAGTTTCCATAATGATGAGACCAACCGCAAGAAACAGCAGACTTTTGAAAGTAAAATGGTTAAAGATATGCGCCCAAGCACCCAAGGTGTTTTTAGGGCTGTATTGACCAATGCCTATAAAAATCAAACCCATTTGGGAAATGGTATGAAACGCAAGAATCCGCTTCATATCGGACTGGAAAATCGCAAAGAGTGCGCCCATCAGACCAGATATGATACCGACAATCACCAGTAACTCGTGAACCGGCGGAATTGCCAAAAGACCTGTAATACGCATGAGCACGAAAACGCCCATTTTGACAATCAAACCGCTCAAAATAGCAGAAATTGAGGCAGGAGCCGCACTATGCGCTTGAGGCAGCCAGAGGTGGAGCAGGAAGAAAGCAGACTTAATGCCGAGTCCTGCCAACATGAGTGCAATACCAGTACTGATAACAATCGACTCATGCCACTGGCTGAGGTAAGGGGCAACTAAGTCAATGTTCATGCTGCCCGTAAACCAGTACAAACAAATCACGCCCATCAGGTAGAGCATCATCCCCCAAGAGTTATAGAGCAGATAAAATAACCCAGCCCTTACGGAAATGGCGTCTTTTTTATAAGTAATTAAAATACTGCACAGAATGGTTACCAACTCAATGAGAACGAAAATGGCAAACAAGTCATTGGTGGTAAAGAGTGCATTGAGTGCGGTTTGAAGTACGCAGAGGAAGAAAATAAACTTATGGTCTTTGCTGCGCTTAGGCCAAATATACAGCCATATGTACCAGAAGGCAATCAGGGTCATGGTCAGAAACATAAGTGACAAACCATCAATCTTAAAGCCGACGCCAACCACTTTAGACCAGCCACCAGAGATAAACGTCAGCGGCTTGAGGGTTTTAAAGCCCATGATATAAGGGCACAGAGTGGTCGCCATAGCAACACTTAGAAGCACTTGAAGGCCAAAAACCAAGCGACTGACTTTATCATTGGCAAAGGCGTAAACCGCCACGCCCGTTAGGAGAGGGGTAAAAATCATTAAGTAAACCAGTGCTGTCATTTAGTCCCTCCTATCGAAAATATCTTGCCACTCCAGTGAACCGTAGTAGTGGAAGAGTTTAATGGTCATCATAAGGCCGAGTGACGTCGATGCGGCGCCAATGACAATTGCCGTAATCATAAGTGCCTGGGGTAGCGGGTCCACCATCGGGATAGTGCTAGGAGTCCCACTAATAATAGGGGCAATTGAACCCGTTTGTGTGGAGAGGAGCACAAAGAACATGATGACAGACGTATTAATAATGCCAAAACAGATGATGGATTTAACCAAATTTTTACTGCGAATCACGTTGAAGAGTCCGACTAAAAGAATAGTCAAAGACAGAAAAAGCTCGATCTTGAGTATCATAGACGGCCCTCCTCGGTGAAAATCAGCATAATGCCCCAAAAGCCTATGGCAACCTTTAGCCCGATGATGACATTAAGCAGTACCAGTGTCCCAGTTGCGATTGGTAAGGCAATGGGGGCAATGGGCGGCCAAAGGAGCAGTGAACGATAAGTTAGCAGATGTAGTATCGTCATGCTAATTAACGTAACGAACAATATTTTTTCGACTTTAAAGACTTCTTGAAAAGTAATGGATTCCTCGTCCTTGATAAAAAAGACGAGCAAGTAACAAGTCGCTAGGAAAACGCCACCTTGGAACCCGCCACCCGGAGACAGGTCGCCGTTAAAGATGACATAGAGCCCGTATAGAATGACGAAGGGCAGCACTAGACGACAAATGGATTTTAGTAAATCATAACCGCGCATGCCAATCACCTCACATCGTTATCTTTTTTGCCCATGTACAGAATACCGGCGGTCACAACAAACAGAACCGTGGATTCAAATACAGAGTCAAATAAGCGGTAGTTTAAGTAAATACTGGCTAGTAGATTCTTAGCGCCAGTGTCCTTGTAGCCGTTTGCCATAAAGTAGTCATAACTTAGCGTGGCGTAGGGCGTGTCTGAAAAACTGAGCAGATAGAAGTGTCTGCCTATGCCAACAAAAGCGGTAAACAAGACAAGGGTAAAGAGGAGTTTCTTTGGTGAATATTTTAGACGATTTTTAAACGGTTTATTCTTCAACCCAGTCACCTCCCATGGCCTCAAATTTAACATGAGGGTGGTCTTCAAAAGCTATTTGAAGCTCAGGAATCAAGCGGTTACGCATGTTGCCCCAAATGGTCAGTTTGCGTTCCTCTTCGGCGTAATTGGCAATTAAGTCGGTATTGCCAAGTCTGAAAATACCTCTGACCGTAGGCTCATAACTGCTTGGATGGGTCACGAGCTTGAGTTTAAGGTGGTTACGGGCACAAAAAACTTCAGACATCGCCATGAACTCAATGAGTATTTCTGGGTCACAGTAGGCTTGACCGCCTTCTTGGCTGAAAAAGACAACGGTGAAGGTATTTTGCCTCATAATCGCGATCGTAAAAATCAGAGGAATAAACGCACAGCCAATCGCGATTTCCGCTAGTGCCAAGTCGGGCGCTGCATTAATAAAATACAGGCAAGCAGCCCCAAAAGAAAACAGTGAAGCATATAGAATCAACAAGTAGTTGTTGTGTACAAAATGAAAGGCAACTGCAATAATCAACAGCAGTATGAGAATGCCAAGTGTCATCATTTAAGCCCCTCCCGTTCTAGCAGCTGCTCGTCGTTCAGATGTTTTTTTGCAGAATAGGCGATAAGCTGATTGACGACCGGGTTGGTGAGCAGGTAAAAAATGAGGATGACGGAAAGTTTAATCATTGTACTAAAACTGCTAGACCTTAAAATCAAGGCGAGCATTAAGAAGATAGCAGCAACGGAGTCTATTTTACTGCTGTTTAGAATCCGGCCGAAATTGGTTTTAAAGCGGAACATGCCCCAAATTCCAAAGCAGAGCAGCACTGTAAAAATGAGCAGCAGGACATCGGAACCTAAGAGTCTCAGTGTATATAGGGTCATTTCAGGTGTCCTCCTTTCAACAGGAATCGGGTAAGTGTAGCGGCTGACAAGAAGCCAATCAGACCATAGGCCATACTGATATCCAGAATCATTTGTGAGTCAATCCAAATACTATAGGTGCTCATGGTAAGGGCCAGTTTGACGTTAATTAAATTAAGAAAAATAAGTTTATCCCAAATTGACTTTGCTCTGAGCATGAGCCCGGTTAGAATCAAGGCGGATATGATCAGCAGAGACATTATAAACAAAAGTATCATACCAAATCCTCCCTAAAAACAGACTGCAAGTCTTCCAATAATTGATAAATTTCTTGATGCTCCTCAGTGGTTTTGGGTGCATAGCAGAGTATTTTTAGCAATTCTTTGTCGACTTCTACACTGACAGCTCCGGGTGTCAAGGTAATCACGTTGGCAATGAGTAGGTTAGCATAGGGGTGATCCGTTTCCAGCGCAACTTGAATAAAAATAATTTCTTCATCGCCGGAGATAATTCTAAAAATATGGTGCCAAGCGCTTTTGAGAATAGAAACAATCATAATTTTGAAGAGTTTCAGCCAGCGCACTTTTGGCATAGGTTTCATAGGTTTAATACGCGCGTGTCGAAGCAGCCATTCATATAGCACGATGGTAAAGCCAGCTGCCAATACGCCAGAAATCAACTGTCGCAAGCTATAGGTTCCTGTAAGGGCAAACCAGAAGACGAGCAAAGCTGCAAAGAGGGTAAATCTTTTTTTGAATGTTTTCATGATGGGCATCACGCTCCTTTCCAGTATTTAAAGCCGCTGAGGCGGCAGACTTATAAAAAAACAGCGACCCAAGGGGCCGCTGTATGCTGACTACTTTTTAATGCCGTTTAAATTGGCATTAGAGAGTATGTTGACGTTATTGGAGAAAGTCAGCTTGTCGCGGCGGCGTTTGCGTCTTAGGGCAAGTTGAATCAATTCTTCAATCAATTCATGGAAAGGCTTACCGGTAGCTTCCCATAAATAAAAGGAGAGTGAACCTGGTATGGTATTGAATTCATTGACATAGACGCTGTTGTCGTCCTGATCGATAATAAAGTCAATTCGTGAAACACCAGAACAGTCCAGCGCTCTAAAAGCGGTGGTTGCATGGGATTCAATGGCCTTTTGTAGTTCATCTGAAATTTTTGCAGGGATTTCACGTTTGGCAGTGGACATGCCCCCAGAGGCTTTGCTGCCTTTGGAGCCATCTTTGCCGCTACCAGCGTATTTGTCCGCGTAGGTGAGGAAGGCGTTAGCTGAAATTGGCTCTTCGCATACAGAAAGTTTATGGCCCTCACAGTCACCAAGAATGCTGATATTGATTTCTTTTAAGTTCTGAACGTATTTTTCAACGAGGACGCGTTCAGAGAACTGGCGCACCAGATTAACGGCCTCAATAAATTCATTTCTGTTTTTAGCCACACTCACCCCAACGCTGGAACCAATGTCAGAGGGTTTGACAATGACAGGATAGCCAAATTTGGCTTCACTGGCAGCAATCAAAGACTCGTCTTTGGCAAACCATTCTTCAGCGTTGAACCAAAGGAAGTCGACTACGGGTACGCCAGAAGCCATAAGCACCATCTTGGCAGCTATTTTGTCCATGGTTAGTGCAGCGGAAAGGACGGAGCAGCCGACAAACGGCACTTGAAGCTGCTCAAATAGACCTTGAAGTGTGCCGTCTTCTCCAAATGAACCGTGAACAATTGGAAAAGCAATATCGAAATAATCCACCACGTTTTTGCCTAGGCTCTTAACGGGCGATTTAATCAGACAGCCTCGTCCGTCTTGACGGGTCAGGTGAACTTTTTGGGACTTTTCCATAACTTGACCTAGGTCTTTAAAGTGTTCTAGGTCAAGCAAGTAGTCCCCCGTGTAGTAGTCACCCTGCTTGGATATATAAATAGGTACAATTTTATATTTAGTTGAATCGGATAAGCTGTAGATGGCTTGAAGTGCGGTAATAATAGACACCTCGTGCTCAACGGAGCGGCTTCCAAAGAGAACGCCGATATTGATCATGGTAATGCTCCTCTCTATGCGTGGATAAGGTCGTTTTCTGAAGCGAGTTCAGGGTTGAAGTCGTAGAGTGCTTTGTTGATCTGTTCTGTACTAATACCCATTTCTGTGGCGACGGCAACTGCACCTAACAGTAAGTTAGTCGTTTCGAGGCCTGTTAAATGGGTCTTCACTTCAACGGTATGTCTTTCTCTGTATTTGCTATGAGTCAGCGTTAATTGTGTGCCATGTTCATTAACGGCTTCATCGGTTATTAAGTAATCTGCTTTTTTGTGGAGGCCACTGCCAAAAGTCACGGTAGTAACATCTCGGCGAAGTTTGGCTTTACGTAAATTTTCATCGTTTAAATTGACAAAAATTGTACCACTGGAGTTAACACCTTTTGCGGCACCTGTAAGCGGATAAAGGAGCAGCCCCATATTAGGGTGAACGAGTTCACAGATTTCCTTGACGGGCGTTTCAGCATTCAGTTCAACGAGAAATACGTCATGAGTCGGTTTCAATTCACGGCGTAGTGCGTGGACTAAATCTTTTTGCGTATTGCAACCCTTAGGGGTGGAAAGGACTTCATATTTTGTGCTAAGCAGCAGGGTGAGGAGTTCTTTTATAGTGACAGAACCCGGTGCTGCTGTGAATGCAATAACCGTCAAATCTTCGTGGCTAGCAATGCGTTTTTGCGCATCTATGCGATAATAAAGACCAACCAGAACTTCAATAGGTGCATTGGTCAAATTTGCACAGAGGACAAAGGCCCAGCTATAAGTGGTTGAAAATAAAAGTGCCAACCAGATAAACCAGATGCCGTGACTCACAAAAGCAAAGGTATAGAGGAGGTTAAGCCATATAAAGGCGGTAACCAGCATGCGGCGTACCCGTGGGTTCCAGTCAAGCTTGATGGGTTGAGACTGCCAAGTTGTTTTCACGTGGAACATCATCAGTGAGAGGGCTATGAAAGGCAGTCCAATAACGATTCCCAGTATACTGAGCCATAGGTTTTGACTGAGCGTTGGGAGTAAACAAATGCCTGAGCCGATGAAGAACATCCAGTCGCTTTTTTTAATAATGGGCTGTCGGGTCTCGTTCATCCAGTTAAAGAACTGAGTAGGTTCATAATGATTTTTTTGGAACATATGTAGGTCCCATCGGACTTTGAAAACAAAGTAGCAAAGGCCTAGGAGCAGCATGAGTGCATAAAAAATTGTCACGTTAAGCCTCCATTTCCTTAGCTAAAAAGTGTTTGACTGCGGCAAGGAAGCCCTGCGGATGGTCTAGAAACGCATAATGTCCAGCGTGTTCAAAAATGACAAGCTCGGCGTTTGGAATCTGCTCAACCATCAACTTTCCCTGTGACAGTGGTGTCTGTGTATCTTTAGCACCCCATAAAATTAAAGTGGGAAGCTGAATGGTTGCAAGCATAGGGGTCAAATCCACTTTGATTAGATTGACAAGCGTTTGGCGCATAACGGGTGTGGCAATTTTATAGTCATCTGAGCCATACTTGAGTCTATACTCTTCTAGGAAATCTGAGAGGAGCCAGTTAAAGACAGGGACTTTGGCTAAAAACTTAACCGATTTAAAAGCGTAGGCTTTGATGAGGCTGGTATTTTTATGTTTATCTTGGATGCCGGAACTGTCTACCAAAATCAATCTTCTGAACTTACAATCTTTCTGAGAAGCCATATACGCGCCAATCCGTCCGCCGTGGGAGTGACCAATGACAATCGGATTTTGGATTTTTTGATTTTTCATAAAACCAGTAACGAGTTTAGCATAATCTGCGAGTTCTAAAGGTGCATCAGGTTCAGGGCTGGCACCGCATCCGGGAAAATTAAACATCCAAATTTTAAAATGTGCAGACAGTTCTTCAACAATGGGGTCGAAGGTATTGTAGTCAACATCCCACCCGTGTAAGAGCAATAAGTTATGTTTACCACTGCCTACCACGTTGTATTCAATGGACGAACCATTTATATTAATCATCATAAAACATGCAACTCCAGTCTATAGAAGGGTTTTGTTTCTCAATATTAATATACCATAATATAGAGGGGGTCGCTATATTTCAATAAGGTAACAAGGTGGGAATTGCTGAAAAAACATGCTATAATGATTCGGAATGAACCTCAGGAGGTCCTGATTAATGAACGGAATAGAGATCAGCGTGGTTGTACCCGCTTATAATGAAGAAGACAATATATTTGCGCTCTATGAGCGGTTGAATACCGCACTGGAGCGCATTTCTGCACATCATGAAATCGTATTTGTGGACGACGGCAGCAAAGATACGACCGTCGAAAAAATCATGAAACTCAGAAAAGCTGACGACCGGGTTAAACTGGTTAGCTTTGCGAGAAATTTTGGACATGAAATGGCAAATACCGCTGGTTTTCGTCATGCAAAAGGCGAAGCGGTGGTCATCATAGATGCCGATTTACAAGACCCACCTGAATTAATAGTAGACATGTATCAGAAGTACAAGGAAGGCTTTGACATCGTTTATGCGAAGCGTATTTCTAGAAAAAAGGAGAGTTTTCTTAAAAAGACGACCTCTAAAGCTTTTTACAGGGTTATGAATTCGCTTTCAGACGTGGCAGTGCCGCTAGACACAGGGGACTTTAGACTGCTTAGCAGACGGGTCGTAGATGAAATTAATGCGCTTGAAGAACACAACCGCTACTTTAGAGGCTTGACTCACTGGGTCGGTTTTAATGTAGGTTACGTTGAGTTTCACCGAGATGAGCGTTTTGCTGGCGAAACGAAGTACAATTACGTAAAACTTTTCCAATTAGCCTTCGACGCTATTTTGAGTTTTTCTTATAAGCCACTTAAGATTTTCAGTGTTATGGGTCTCTGGATTTCAGGCATATCGTTTTTAACTTTGCTTTATTTAAGTGTTGGAAAATTATTTGGGCGCGAAGCTGTAGAAGGCTGGACATCCATGATGGTCATTATGCTCTTCTGCTTTGGTATTCTCATGATTCAGGTCAGCATTATTGGTGAATATGTGGGGCGGATTTATGAAGAAGTTAAAAACAGACCGCTGTTTATTGTGGGTAAAAAAGAAGGGATAGACGATTAATGAAGGGTAAGGAACCTATTTTATATATCATTTTTGGTGTCCTGACGACAATTGTTAATATAGCGGTTTACCAATTATGTCTCTGGGTGAGCCTAGCGTATGGAACGGCTAATACAATTGCTTTTGTCATTTCCATTCTATTTGCCTATGTGACCAATAAAAATATTGTATTTGAGAGCAAACAACTACATGTGACGGGTTTAGTGTGGGAGTTCATCAAATTCATGGCAGCGCGTCTGGGTACTTTTGCGGTTGAAATGGCAGGACTTTGGCTTTTAATTGATCAACTTGCGTTTGACAAAATACTCCCCAAATACTTTATGACAGTTGTGGTCATCGTATTGAATTATTTTTTAAGTAAGTGGGTCATTTTCAAAAAGCCCGAAGCAACCCTTTAAACCGTAAGAGAAATGTAATGTGAAGGCACCTTCTGCAATGGTATAATGAATGCAGAGTGGTGCTTTTTTGCACCTTTAAAATATAGACGACAGAAGACGAATCGTGCATATATAATTCCAAACTTGAAAGGAGTAATTCTATGAAAAAATGGATAAATGGCCTCATGGCAATGACTGTAGTGGCTTCAATGACAATCACGAGCTTCGCGGCTGGGACAGGTACACTCTACCCCGATGTGGAAGCGAATCACTGGGCACTTAGCGCTATCAACACAGTAACTTCTAAGGAAATTATGCCTGACTACACCAATGGGAGTTTTAAGCCGCTTCAGAAGGTGAGCAAAGTGGAGGCTGTCGTTATTGCCTACAGATTGGTTAAAGAGAGCGGACAACTTGGCGGCTTCTCGGCTAAAACTTCTGTTGAACAAAATAAAGCAGCACTTACTGCTGCGGGAATTCCAGCACTCTACGAGCCATACAGTTCAGATGTATACACTGCATTTGGCTTTGCGCTGGATAAAAGTTTAGTCACTAAAGAAGAACTTTCTTCATATATGAGCGCAGGCAAATCGAAGGAAATAACGAAGGAAGAACTGAGCGCGTTGTTTGGAAAGACCCTTAATTTAGTCAAAAAACAGGATATGAGCGCTAAAGTCATTTCCCTCAGCTTTATTGACAATGGGGATATCGATATGCTCCTAGCCCCTTATATCAGCCTAATGGTAGACAATCAGCTCATTAGCAAGACAGGGGATGCAGCAGGCAAGTTTAATCCTAAATCGACTATGGGTCGAGATGTAACTGCGAGTATGGCAGCAGGCGTTTATGCGGCTATGACGGGCACTGCAGCGGTGACTAACCCACCGGCAACTACTGTGCCAACGACGCCTCCTACAACGACCCCGCCAACGACAAGTACGGGGACAGCAACAGGCACACCAAGTACACCAGTCAACAATGAAACCACACTTCAAACAGGTGTCATTACAACGGTTTATGCAGATAAGTTTTCTATTGAAGTGAAAGACAAACTAGACATTACCAATGTTTATTCTCTCAGCGGCACTGAAATCCTTAAAAATAACGAACGAATTGGCTTCCTGAACGTCGAAGTGGGCAATGAGGTTACATTGACGCTCAGCAGTGGCAAAGTAACTAAAATGATTGTGACTTTGGTGTATCCAACAATTGAAGGCAAGTTCGACAATTTATCAAAAACACAAACAGACCCGACTACAAAAGAAGTAACGCGTGTCATTACACTGATAGATGCGCAGGGTACAAAATTATATAAAAAAGTGCGTGTAGGGACACCCGTTGAGGTGGATCATGCCATAAAGAAGGCAGAAGACTTAGTGGTTGGGGATAAAGTTGTTGTCAGCTATAATGGGTTCTATGCGACTAAAATTGCTGCCTATTCGGCAAAGCATGAACTGATCATTACAATCGCAAAACCTTTTGAACTCAAAGCGGGCACTTTGTTTACTTACAAACTTCCAGACGGTCGTATTATGGACGTTAAGCTGGCAAGTGTACCGGAAGTATTGAAAAGTGGCAATAAGGACCTCAAAAAAGGAGATATCGTAAAAGCGACCTTCCTCTTTGGTGAACTTAAAAAAATGGAAGCAACAGGTATGGTAGCAGAAGACTCTGGGAATATCAGGGAAGTTCTTATCAGCGATGGCACTTCAAAAATCACTATTTTGAACAAAGAAAACGAGCGAAAAACATATAACGTTCAAAGTAAAATTGCTATAACCATAGGCGATGCAAAAGCAACCATTGATGGTCTTTATCAACTGCGTATTGGACAGGAAGTCAGCATGGAAATGGATACAGCGGGTATCCACACGCTTGCAGTCACCAATGCCATGACGGTCAAACCAGTAGAGAAGACCAAACTTACGCTCACAGTCATGGAAGTCCTCAAGGGTAATCTTTTTAGTGCGACAGACATTAACGGCAAAAGCTGGGCGGTTGCCATAAAAGACGGTTCGGGGATTGTTCTTGAAACGATGAAAGCGGGCGACAAAATTGAAGTGACCGGAACGAAGCTTTCAGAAGGCTTTATAGAAGCTGAACAACTCGTCAAATCGAACTAAACTTAAAAATTCCGAAAGTTCTTATTGACTTGAAAGTGGAATATCGATATACTACAAAAGTTGAATTTATATGCTCTCAGGCTGGATCAACAGGAAAATTGAAGGTTTGCATACGTATGTAAAGCACTTGCACCCCTCGTCAGGGTGCCCTGCCAGTTTGCTGGAATAGAAGGACAAAGAGTGGTGGGTCATCCTTTACGGGATGTCTCTCACTCTTTTTTTGTGTTTAAAAAAGCCTGCGTGACTGAAATGAGCGAATAATAATGGTATGTGTGAAAGGAGAATCTAATGGCAACGAAGTATATTTTTGTGACCGGCGGGGTAGTATCCTCAATCGGTAAAGGCATCACGGCAGCATCTCTTGGGCAGTTACTCAAAGCAAGAGGGTTGAAAGTTTCTATCCAAAAGTTTGACCCTTATATCAATAAGGATCCGGGTACAATGAGCCCTTATCAGCACGGTGAGGTATTTGTGACAGACGATGGTGCTGAGACAGACTTAGACTTAGGCCATTATGAGCGCTTCATAGACATTAATTTGAGCACCAACAGCAGTGTAACGACGGGCAAGGTGTACTGGTCGGTCATCACAAAAGAACGTAAAGGTGAGTATTTAGGGGCGACCGTACAAGTCATTCCGCATATCACGAATGAAATAAAAGACCGCGCTTACCGAGTGGCGGCAGAAAGCAACCCTGACGTGGTCATTACGGAAATTGGAGGAACTGTAGGCGATATAGAGAGCCTGCCTTTCCTTGAAGCCATTCGTCAAATCAAGTACGACATGGGCAAAGAAAATGTCATGTACATACACGTAACATTAGTGCCGTACCTTGGTAAATCTGGAGAGCTTAAAACGAAACCTACCCAGCACAGCGTTAAGGATTTAAGAGAAATAGGCATACAACCAGATATGTTGATTTGTCGTACAGAGCATGTGCTTTCAGAAGAAATTAAAGAAAAAAT
>JBGSUZ010000573.1:0-2668 GCA_041753235.1 Acidaminobacteraceae bacterium | reverse complement strand
GTAGACATACAAGGACGCTTAGCGCAAGCGGAGGGACGTACGGATGGCATTACCTATACGGTTTTGTCCAAAGTAATTCTTCATAAGAGCCTTCGTATTCAGGAGCTAGAAAATTATAAGGAGTGAAGACATGCATCTTATAAAACCACCTAAGCTCAGTGCTGGGGACAAAATCGCTACAATCAGTCTTTCTTGGGGTGGTGCAGGTGACCCTGAAATATTATGGCGTTATGAGCAGGGCAAGCAACGACTTGAACAGGATTTTGGTCTAGAAGTCGTTGAAATGCCGCTGACCCTTAGAGGCAGTGACTACGTTTATGAACACCCAAAGGAAAGGGCAAGAGACCTCATGCAGGCCTTTTTAGACCCTTCTATTAAAGGAATTATTTCGTGTATAGGCGGCGATGAAAGCATTCGTATGCTGCCTTACATAGACTTTAATGTCATTCGTAAGTACCCTAAAGTATTTATGGGCTACTCGGATACGACTGTAACGCATATGATTTGCCGAAAGGCAGGTGTGTCCAGTTTTTACGGGCCTGCAGTACTCCCGGAATTTGCTGAAAATGTGTCCATGTATGACTATACAACTCACTGGATTAAAAAGGTACTGTTTAATGCGGAACCGATAGGCGAAATTCCAGCAGCAGAAGGTTGGACGAGCGAGTACCTGCCTTGGCTGATTGAAAATAAAAATACGGCTCGGCAGTTAAAACCAAACACGGGCTACGAAGTACTTCAAGGCAGTGGCGTACACCGTGGAGAGTTGATTGGCGGCTGTATGGATGTTTTAGAAATGCTTAAAGGGACGGAAATTTGGCCTAGCCTAGAGGAATGGGATGGCAAGCTTTTATTTTTTGAGACCTCAGAAGACAAGCCAAGCCCACTTTTGTTCAGTTGTTGGCTCAGAAATTACGCTGCTCAAGGCATTTTACAAAGGGTTAGCGGTTTACTTTTTGCAAAGCCATATGACGAGCAATATATGGAAGAATACCGCGAGGCGATTCTTAAAATCGTTCGTGACGAGCAAAAACTCACCGAGCTGCCAATTTTCTTCAACATGAACTTTGGACACACAGCACCTATGAGCATTATGCCTTATGGTGTAGAGGCGGAAATAAACTGTGAAGCGAAAAGCTTCACCCTATTAGAGTCAGGAGTGATTTAGACATGAAAGCAGTTAGAAAAACGTTAGCCTTGTCTTTGACGGGTATTATGCTGGTTTCTCAGCTATCCTTTGCAGGTGTTGCCATTCAAAAGGACAACAAACCGCTTGGCACTACAGCTGTAGAGGCTGTAAAAAAAGATGACCATTTGATGGTGCCTCTCAAGGAAGTTTTTACTAGCCTTGGTGCAACCGTCAGTTATGATGTTAAAACAAGAAAAATAACCGTAAAAAAAGGTAGCAAGACGTTTGAATTTTTAGCGGGAAAAAACACGTTCAAAACCGGTGGCAAAACACTAAGTATGGCCTCAGCTACGGACATTATAAAAAATAGAGCTTATGTGCCAGCCCATGTAGTCGGTCAGGTGATGGGCACAGAAGTTAGTTATCAAAATGGCAAATTGCAACTAGGCAAAGCAGAGGCAACGGCTGTAAAAGTGGGTACAATCAACGGCCCTACAGGTATTGCTATGGCTAAGATGATAGATGATAGTTACCTTGGTGAAAACGCCAAAGTCAGCTACGACATGGAAGCCAATGCCCAGTTACTCCCTGCAAAACTGCTCAAAAAAGAACTGGATATTGCTTTAGTGCCAACTAACATGGCTGCAATTCTCTATAACAAGTCAAAAGGTGATGTGGTACTGCTTTCTTCAGATATTTGGGGACTACTTTCGGTTGTAACGACAGACCCTAAAATCAAAACTTGGAACGATTTAAAAGGCAAGCAAATAGATATTTTCGGTCAAGGTGCAACGCCAGAAATCGCGTTTAAAGCCCTTGTAGAAGACAATAAAATGGATCCTAAAAAAGACATGACTTACAAAATGGCATATGATACGCCTGCAACGCTAGTCGCTGCTATGGCAAGTGATAATACAAAAGACGGCGTAGCTGTCTTGGCAGAGCCATTTACAAGTATGCTGTTGGCTAAAAACAAAAATGCCCGCGTCCTCTTTGACGTGCAGACAGAATGGAAAAAAGGTTTTAGTTTAGGCTTTCCTATGAGCTCAATTGTTGTGCGTAAGGAATTTTTAAATGAGCACCCTGAGCTCGTTCAAGCTTTCCTTAGAGAATTCGCTTATAACCTGAACTACGCTAACGCCAATCCAAGTGAAGTCGGCAAATTGGTAGAGAAAATGCCGGAACTGACTTTCACTGCACAAATCGTAACGGCATCTATTCCAAGAAGTGATTTCCGTTATGAGTCAGCTGACAGCGCGAAGGCGGCGGTTGCCAAATACTTAAAAGTATTATACGACTATGACCCACAAACGATTGGTGGCAAATTGCCGACCGATGATTTTTATGCAAAAGTTCCAATGAACTATTAATGAGAGGAGTCACCGATGAAGCCTTCAAGTCCTAAAATGAGTTTTTTTAAGGCTGAGAGCCATCTGGGCCTTCAAAGTACATTGTTTTCATTAGCCGTGCTGTTCGCAGCATGGCTTTTCTGTGCGGCTCAGATTGACAGTGAATTGATTTTACCTACCCCTCAGTCGG
>JBGSUZ010000572.1:0-6435 GCA_041753235.1 Acidaminobacteraceae bacterium | reverse complement strand
TTGTACATGTTCGGAATCATAAGGAGCAGACCTTGTGAAGCCGTAAATGTAGTTGTTAATGCACCTGCTTGAAGCGCGCCGTGAACAGCACCTGCTGCACCAGCTTCTGATTGAAGTTCAGTAACTTGAACCTCTTGACCGAAGATGTTCTTTTTGCCATAAGCAGCCCATTCGTCTACGAGTTCTGCCATTGTGGAAGACGGTGTGATCGGATAAATTGCAGCAACGTCAGTAAATGCATATGAAACGTATGCCGCAGCCGTATTACCGTCCATGGTTTTCATAATTTTTTTAGCCATCGACTATTTGCCTCCTAACCTAATTTTGATTCACCTAAAAATGTATACCGTTTACAAGCCTAGTATAGTATACAATATACACTTAGTCAATGGGATATGTGTTTTGGTATACAATTGTTAATTTATACGCAATCCTTTAAAACAAAGGTTTAGAACACATTTTAAAAAGCCAAAAAAGAACTTTTTGAGATTGTGTATACAAAATACGATTGTATTTTTTTACGTGCAATCCCTCCCAATTATTCACCAAATTGATTTCTGCTTTAGACTGCTTTCTAAGAAATTATCATGGATTCCCCAGCTTGTTTTAAAAGCTTCAAAATCCGTCCAGTCTATATTTTGTGGTCTGACTTCTTTAAATGCACGAATCAGCACGTTTTTGGGCGTATGGGTCATGTCTATGAACTCGAGCATTTGTACTTCGTATCCTAATGCCTCTAATGCCAACCCTCTTAGACTGTCTGTGACTAAACTATTGAGCTTGTCTCTTAATATACCGTGCTTGAGCATGGCATTTTGTGCAGGGTTATGAAGCTGTTTAAAAAATTCATGCTGACAGCAAGGCACGCTGAGTATAACGTCTGCCCCCCACTGCACAGCTTTGGCAAGCGCTTCGTCCGTTGCGTTGTCACAAGCGTGGAGCGTCACCACCATATTTACCCCACCGCTCTGTTCATAATCACGAATATCCCCTTCTCTAAAAACAAGCCCATCGTAACAAAGTGCCTTAGCGACCTCATTACAATAAGCAATCACGTCCGTTTTCAGGTCAAGTCCAACTATTTCTACATTAAAGTGCTTTACTTGTACTAAATAATGATACAACGCAAAGGTCAAATAGGCCTTTCCGCAGCCGAAGTCCAAAATACGCAGTGTCTGACTCTGATCCAAATGAGGCAAACAATCCTCAACAAACTCTAAAAATCGATTGAGTTGACGGAACTTGTCGTATTTCTTCTTATATACTTTCCCGTTTGCATCCATGACCCCAAGGTGAATCAAATAGTCTACAGGAACGCCGTCTTCAAGCACGTACACCTTTTTACGGTCATGTCCCTCGACTTTTCGAGTCTTACTGGCTGGTTTTCGTTTAACGGACGCCTGACCCTGCTTGTTGACGAGGAGGTCATAGTCGTAAGCAGTGGTATAGAGCAGTATCTGCTTGTAGTAAGCCTGTGCCCATTCAATTAACTGAGCCACCGAAGCCTCTGGGCTTAGATTCTCATGAAAGGCTTGTGGTCCCTTGAACCCTTCCCATTGAAACTGAAGCTGCTCTTTAATCAGCACTGGGCGCACAATCACCCGTTCATAGGGTGCAGTACCTGCTTTTCGTTCCTGATTGAAACTTAACTCAATAAGGGTCTCTTCTAAGTTTAATTCTGTAAGTAATTTCTCTATAGCTATCATAAACGCTCCTATTGCCTAACAAATTTATATCAACTCACACTACAAATAGTCCTTTACACTGACAATAGCCCCTTGTTCCACTGGTTCTACAGTCAACCGTTTAATGACCGCCGCAACTACTGAGGGTGTCAATAAATCACCATTCTCTTTAAATTTCTTGAAACGCTCCAAATCTTTAAAGTCTTCAACTGTCGATGACCGAATCGTGGACTGCATGTCCGTATCCATAATGCCCGGCCCAAAGGAAATAGCCTTAATGCCTGCCTCACCCTGTTCTAAGCCGATGACGCGTGTCATCATGTCCACTGCCGCTTTGGAAGCACAATAGGCATTCCAGCCAAAAATAGGGTTCTTGCCTGCCCCCGAAGATACGGTGATGATTCGGCGGTCGCAACTGAGCTTGCTAAAAGCCTGACCAAAGTACTTAACAAAAATCATAGGCGCACTTAAATTTAAGTGAATATTCGCCAGTACCGCTTCATCCTCTGCTTTGTAAAAAGGTGCAATAGGCGCTACGCCACCTGCATTGTTAATGAGAATGATTTGCTCTGGCGCTGTTAAATCTACAGCTTGCATCATTTGCTGTGCCAGTACTGGGAGGGCTTTTTCATCGCTTAAGTCTCCCTGTTGGTCTATAACGACTGCTCCTTTGTCAATGAGACTGAGTTTTAAATTCTCACTCAGACCACTTCTTGAAAGTGCGACTAGTGTTGTATTTTCCGCTGCTAAAGTTTCTAAAAGTGCTGCGCCGAGGCCTTTTGAAGCTCCTGTTACCAAGTAGTATTTCATATGCTTATCCCCTTTCACCAAGTGGCACGCCTCTTGAGCGGCCGTGGGTTATTTGCACCTTCATCATACCATAAGTCGTGTCTTCATTTTAGATTCAATGACAGTTTAGTTTGGTTAGCAAAAGGATATCAATATAGTACGATAAAATAAAAACAAGTTATGGAGGTCTTTATGTACGAATGCGTCGCATTGACACCAGACATTTTCCATATTGGAGATAATGTTACTAGTGAAGGGTTAAACTGTCACCCCTATTTGCTAATTGACGGCGAAGAAGCGGTACTATTTGACCCAGGCTCTATTAAAGATATTCACATCGTCTTAGAGAAGCTTGAGTCTTTGATTCCCCTGTCTCAAGTTAAGTATGTGGTTTTACACCATGAAGACCCTGACTTTTGCAGCGCTGTGCCCATACTTGAGAAAAAAGGACTAAACGCTCAAGTCATTACCTCATGGCGAACCATGTCCCTTGTGCAATATTACGGTATCGAGTCCCCTTATTACTTGCTCGAAGAACACAATAACGAACTATTGCTCCAGTCCGGACGCCGTTTGGAATTTCTCCTAACACCTTATCTGCACTTTGCCGGTGCCTTCATGACCTATGACCTTCAAACAAAAACCCTGTTTTCAAGCGATGTTTTTGGTGCTTATAGCTTCAATAAAACTTTTTATGCCGACGAAACTTACATAGAAAAAATGAAAACCTTCCATGAACATTATATGCCTTGCAATGCTATTCTAAGACCTGTCATGGAAAATTTACTACGCTATGAAATTGACCGTATTTTGCCACAGCATGGTTCTTTAATTATAGCCGACATTCCTAAGCATATTCACGCCCTGAGAACACTTGAGTGCGGTCAGTTGATGGTCCCTCTCAAAAAAAACTTACTCGCTTCCGGTGGCTACTTGACAGTCTACAATGAAATTCTCACTCGGTACATGGCGACTTATCCTCACGAATCTGTGCTTGAAGTCTTTCATAAAATAGAAGGCCTTCATTTTAATACTCAAAATCAGATAGACTGCTTTGAAGGCGATGGACACCATACTTGGCACGCTATTTTTGAAACTATAAAGGAACACAGAGGTTATTTATGGCTTTCCGTTATTGAGCCCTATGCAAAGACACTCTCCTTTACCTACAGCATCCCCGTCCCCGCCATATTTCATACACTACTCGAAGGCGCACATGAGGCAACTGAAAATCTCATGGCCTTAAATCGCAACCTAGACCAAACCGTCAAAAATGTACAAGAAAAGTTAATACGTTGTCCTATCACGGAGCTATATAATGAAACGTTCTTTAAAAATTTATTATTAGACGAATTAGAAAACGAAGATTGGCGTGACCTCGGTGCAATCTTCCTTATTAACGTTGATAATCTTTCTAAAATCAAACAGCAATATGGAGAAAGTGAGGCCAATAACACGCTAATCAACATGGCCTATCTGCTCAAAAATACTTTTGGCGAATCAGCTGTCTTCAAAATGCAGTTAGCTGACTTTGCGCTTTATGTAACCGAACATACAGTTGAAAGCCTCATTGAACAAGCAGATGTATTTCGTATTTTGGTTGAATCCAGTGATCTTTTCATAGAAAACTGCACAGTCTCCATAGGCATTGCCTTCCCAAGAGAAACACAACTTGACGCGCCAACCTTAGACAGTGCGCTCAGCAGCTATTTAGAACTTGCTATTAATCGTCTACGACACGCTCAGGAAATGGGACGCAATTTGATTTGTCATACCGGCGATTTTACTCACATGACAGGAAAAGCTTTTACTGTCTTGATTGCCGACCCAGACAAAACCCATCAAGATGTTCTCAAAATGTTCCTCTCAGAACTAGATATTCAAGTAATGACTGCGTCTGATGGTGTTGAGGCTTTCGAGCTCGCTACCCACCATTTTCCCCAATTAATTATTACAGACGTTATCTTGCCAAAAATAGATGGTTTCCTGCTTCGCGAAAAACTGCTTCAGCGTTCCACTACAAAGGGTATTGAATTTATTTATGTCTCCCATCTGAAGGACGAAATTTCCATTAATCGGGCTATGGATCTCGGTGTCGTTCACTATTTAAAGAAGCCTTATCTGCTGTCTGAAGTCATTGGCATTACCGCTCGACTAAGAAAGGGGTTTAGTCTATGAGCATACACATAGAAACCCTGTTGCTGTTAATTGCTTTTTTGGTCTACCTAGACCTCGTCCTTGGTTTTCGAATCTTAATTAATAAGTTTTCTACGATTGAAGACATTTACGTACATAACAACAAGCGCCTCGCCTTAGTTCTGCAGCTCGTCAAAAAAAACTTCAAAGGGCGCATCGAATCATTGAGAGATATAAAGATTATTCAGCAAACGCTTATTATTGACACTACCCAGACTGAGTGGAATCCATTAGAAGTATCAAAAGTTGAAAAGAAAGAGATTAAACGTCTCCAGTCTCACTTTGCAGTAAACCGCAAGGAAGCCGCAGCGCTATTAGCGCTGCTAAAAACTGAGAACGCTCGCCTCGCCTTAGAAGCCGCTCTGATTAAAGAAAAAGACTTTTCTGTTAAAATTTATATTTCCAATGCGCTCACCGACATTTTTGATCCTGCTTCCCTGCCTGTCATGATAGACGAATTGATTGGCTCACATAAATGGTATCGAGAAAAGGCCATCTCTAATATTTTGGAGTTTGGTCAATTCTTCATGCCGTTTTTTTATGACTTGCAAAATACTAGGGACATTGAGCACATTGAGTTGCTTATTAAATTTGCCAGCGCAAACCTGCACATGCGCCTTAAAGCGTATCTCTTTAATTTTGTAGATGACTATGACGCCCATCAGATTAATATTCGTTCTCATTACGAGTACCTGATTGCGCAAAAAAAGACCACTTACAGACTCAACTACTTAGAGGCCGATTTAAAGAGACTGCTTGAAAAAACTTGCAGAACTTTAGCCAATATTCATTTTACCGAGTTCTCAGGCAGTACCTATTGGAACAGCCAGAACCCTGTTGTTAAGACCAATGCTTTTTGGGCTGCCTCAAAGCAAAAATCTATTTCTGCTTTCAATATACTGCTTTCACATTTAAATGAAGCACCCTATGAGCGCACCTTAATCGCCACCCTTTCAAAGATGATTGAATCCAATCCAAGGTTTATCTATATAGTTGAAGAAGCCTTTGAAGCTGAGACAGACCCTGAAATTAATGGACGGCTTGCGCAAGTCCTCTCCAATAAAATAGAATACTATATTCTAAAGCTAGACACTAAAACTGACAGCCGCTCGGAAGCTATTATAAAAGCCTTGATTGCCAGAGGGAAAATAAACGAGCTCATTGGTTTTATCAATAAAAATCACGAGTTAGATTTAGAAAATCGACTCATTCAGATTCTAACGGAAAGCGTTGTGCCAGATTCCACTACCGAGAAAGCCTTTCGAACTTATCTCAATCCCCATTTTCTAGAAAAATGGGGTTTAGAACCAATTAAGGTAAAAGACGACCGCTACGAACAGCCTAAGGACCCTAAACTCATTCGCATGGTATTAATTTTCACGATGTTCTCCACTTTATCGTTTCCAGCATATTTCTTGATACGACACTTCGACTGGATACTTACAGTACCCTACCGAATACAGTTGCGTCAGTTTGTCATAGAATTTAATTACCTGCTCGCCTACTATTCTTTAGCCATCAATTTGAGCTATCTATTCCTGCTAACTTTGTCCTATCAAAACATGCTTAAGCAAGCTAAGTTATGGACTCTAAAGAATGCCACCATGCTCTATAGACACCATATGATTCCCAGCATTTCCATCGTTGCACCTGCCTACAACGAAGAAAAATCTATTATTGCCAGCGCCCGCTCTCTGCTCAACCTTAACTATCCCGACTATGAGTTGATTATTGTCAATGACGGCAGTTCTGATAACACGCTTCT
>JBGSUZ010000571.1:0-2757 GCA_041753235.1 Acidaminobacteraceae bacterium | reverse complement strand
CTGTACATTCCTGCGACCTTGCAACCAGTCATGCGATTACTCCCATGCCCGTAGGTCTACAGTATAAGGGTGGTGGCTAGCCTTTTCCTTAGCGGCGCTTTCAGCCGCTGAAACTGCCAAGCTTTGCTTGGCGCACTCATAAGCGTAGTTGTACCTCATATACTGTGCGCCATTTTTCGTATAACTCATTTCGGTGAGTCGTTTGGCGTTGTCGTAGCTGTAGGTGCAGCTGAGGGTTACCCCGGTTGTGAAACTTGGGTAGGTGGTGCTTCGTAGCAGACCATTTGGATAGTAGGCGTAGGTGAACGTCTTGCCACCTGATGTGAGGGTCTCGACCTGTTCCCGCTGGTTATAAGTGTAGCTTTGTACCAGCTTTTCAGGGGTGGTGGTCATTTTGGTGAGGTTGCCTGCGAGGTCGTATTCAAAACGGGTGGTTTTGCCGTTACTGGTGCGTTCAGAAACTAGGCCTCTTGGGTTGTAGCCGAAGTTCAGGCTGCTTGTGGCTGTGCCTGCTTTTAGGCTTTCCAGCTTTTCTACGCCGTAAGTGCCATAGCTGGTTTTTAGGCTTTCGTCGCCGCTGGTGATTTGGGTGACTCGGTTTAACGTGTCGTAGTTTAATGTTTTGGTCCGGCTGCCTGCTTCGTTGATTTCCGTTGGCAGGCCCATAGCATCGCAAATATACTTGCTGATTCTGCCGTTTGCTTCTGTCAGTTGTGTCAGGACGCCGCGCTCGTCGTAGTCTTTTTTCTTGGTGAAGGCTTTGGCACCTTCGTATTGTTTTTGTTCTGTAAGAGCGCCTAAGCTGTTGTAGCTGTAGTCGACCACGTCGCCACTTGGTTCTGTGACTCTAACTAGTTCGTTGGCTGGCGAGTAGGCGTAGCGGGTGGTTTCGCCTTTTGGATTGGTTACGTCTAGGACGTTGCCCACGTAGTCGTAGTTGTAACGTTCTTCCAGCTGTTCGCCGCCGTTTGGATAGGCAGTTCTTTTGATGAGTCTGTCCCACTGGTCGTAGGTTTCAGTCAGTTGAGTTTGTGGACTGCCTGTGCCTACCGCTAGGAACGATGTGGTTTTTGTGCGGTTAAAGATGTCGTAGTCACAGAGGTAGCTGTTGCTGTAAGGGTCTGTGACGGACTTGACTCTGCCCCAGCCGTCGAAACTGTAAGTGACTTGGTTGCCATTTGGATTTTTGGAGCTGGTTAATTGTCCGTAGCTGTCATAGTTATAACTGTTAGTGCTGGCGCGTCCGAGTTCGGTGGTGCGCTGTTCGCTTAGGTGAAGCTTGCCATCTCTATCGTAATACTCTTTTTTCTCGTCGTAAAGGCTGGGTGTGCCGCCTGCGGCTGGTGTTTTTGTTTTCCTGATGGTTACGGCGAAGAGGGTTTTGAAGTAATAAAATTTATAAAAAAAAAAGCTTCTCCTAGGCAATGAAGAAGCTCATAAAAAAACATTTGTTAGTTGTAATTGTCAATATTTTTAAAATTTTCTGCGTTTACAATGCGCTCTAGCAGATTCTTTGTACAGATTTCGTTTCTGGCTTTCTCTGTTGAATTCGCCAAGTCGGAACTATGCACTCTTGGTATACTTTCGGCTTCCAGCCTTATCTCTTCCAAGTAGCCTTCATATGAAGTTTTCGGCAGTCGTTGCTCTCGTTTTGAGAGATTCATAAATACTCACCTCGCTTAATGTTCAGTCCTTCATTCTAGGTTCATGACCCTTGAATTACTATGACTTCTGCTGACTTCTCAGGATTAAATCGTACATCACCGTACGGGTTGTTCTTGAAAAAAAAATCCTTTAGAACTTATTCCTGAGATCTCCCCAGGTAAGAACGCACTCATTCATGCCACGTAGCCGCCACATTTACTTTCCAAGTTTCGGGTAGTTATAGGAATTCATCTAAATATGCAATAAGCAATAAAGATGATAACAACAAGCGCATTCGCAATAATCAGTACTTTTTTTACCTCCTCCCAAGGCAAGTTATTAAAAAACTTAAGTCTTACAACTCCACCTAGATTTACAAATACAAACATAAAAATAAGAAACAGAATGCCCGCTGATAAATTACTCATTTTATAAAATCCCCTTGAAGTTATTTTAAAAACATATCCGTGTCTACTTCATTGCAGCATCAATTACTTTTAGATCTTCAATAATTCGTTCAATTTCTTTTTTATCATAAGAATAACTGGAAATAGATCCAAGCCAATCCGCTTTATAACTCACTTTTCCTTTATTAATTAGTTCTTTTATTCTGCTAATTGAATATGCATATTTTGCAATTACACCTTCTCTAGTACTTGCCCCCAAATGGTCTCCTATTAATCGGTCTACCAAATCATTCATTGCACAATTATCACTTTCAGCAAATTGTTTCGATATATCAATTGCTGTAATTGCATATGAAAGAATAGATGCTTTTCTACCAATTGATACCGCCACAATTTTTAAATTATTTGGCAGTTTACTGATATTACCTAATTTTTCAGCTTGCGACATAATATCAGATGCTAGAGATAATTTATCTTTAACTTTCCCATATAAATCATCTTTTGTCATTGTTTCTATTCCATTCATTTTGTGGATTCCTTCTACCATCAAACCACCAACAAACGGTATTGCTCCATAAGAAGATTCTATAGCATTATCTACAACACTATCTGATAGGAAGCCATAACTATTTTTAGAAAACATAATTGTATGCGGTGCCTTCCCCGTCGGATCCACAAACATAACCGGATTGTTCTCACAATACGT
>JBGSUZ010000570.1:0-4411 GCA_041753235.1 Acidaminobacteraceae bacterium | reverse complement strand
TTAAAAACACTCAGTTTAGATATGGTATTTGTCACAAATGAACTGGGAATGGGCATTGTGCCAGAAAACCCGATGGCAAGGGCGTTTAGAGATATTGCTGGCAGAGTGAATCAGTTGGTTGCCAGCCAAGCTGACGAAGTTTACCTGTTGGTTTGCGGTCTGCCTATGACGTTAAAGGGTTCTGTTAAAGAAAGTGAGGCCATATAATGAAGCGCCTCTTGTTAATGATTCAATTTCTGACCCGCTTGCCAGTGCCTTTTGAACTTAATGTTGAGACAGAAGACTTTGAAAAGGGTGTTATCTACTTCCCTGTAGTTGGTATGATTCTAGGGGTACTTCTTTATGGGACGGCTACTTTTTTACAACCTCGTATGGATATGTTGGTGCTGTCAGTACTCATCGTTTTTTTAGAGGTACTTCTCACCGGGGGACTACATTTAGATGGTCTAGCAGACAGCTTTGACGGACTTTTTTCATACCGAGATAAGGAACGTATGCTCGAAATTATGAAGGATTCTAGAATTGGCAGTAATGGGGTACTGGTACTTATTTTTAACCTGATGTTCAAAACAGTACTGGTCAACGCACTGTTTCAGTACAATTTTATAGCTCCAATCCTTCTGATGCCAGTCCTTTCGAGAAGTATGACTGTACTTGCGTCAAGAATTTCACCGTATGCCCGTCCAAGTGGCATGGGCAATTTTTTTATTGGCAAAGTAAGTAATTTACAGCTTTTCATCGGACTAAGTTTTGCGGCTGTTTGGCTCTTTTTATTTGCGCCAGCGCTTTGGTGGCTACTACCATTGATGGCACTTACTACAGCTTGGTTTTGCCATTTTTGTACACAAAAAATTGGTGGCATGACAGGGGATACCTTAGGTGCTAATACGGAACTGCAGGAACTTTTGGTATTGTTTGTGGCTGTTCTTTATGTCTATGGCCTGAAATAAAGGGCACTGAAATGAGGTTAAAATGCGGGTTATATTACTGAGACATGGCGAATCGGAAGCCAATGTTAAACGACAATTTGCTGGTTTTACAGACACACCCCTTACAGAGCGGGGTCGCGCTCAAGCAGAGCAGGCTGCGCTGTATATGGGGTGGTACGACTTGTCCCGTGTGGTGGCGAGTCCACTTGAACGCGCCTATGAAACGGCGTGGTTAGCGGCTGCGCTAGATATGAAGCGTGAGCAGGGCGAGGAACTGGAAATTGAAAAATGGGATGACTTTAAAGAAATGAACTTTGGGCGTTGTGAAGGACTGACGCTAGCTGAAATACGAGAACAGGAGCTTGAACTGACCGAGGCAATTAACCGAGATTATAGAACAGCGGTATATCCTGAAGGGGAGTCACTGGTTCTATTCTATGAACGCATTGTGCTTGCGTATGAACATTTTTTAAAAAGCTGTCAAGACTACACTGGAGACATACTCCTTGTAGCACACTCGGGTGTGATTCGCTCCATACTGGCCCACGCGGTTGGTGGCGGATTTGGCGGTTACTGGCGGTTTAAAGTTGAAAACTGCGGCTATGCCGTTTTAGAATACGATGGCGACTTTGCAATGTTAACAGAATTGAACAATGCCATCAGCAAGGAGTGAACCGTATGACATTTAATGGCTTTGTATTAGCAGGAACCCACAGCGGAGCGGGCAAGACTACCATAACTGCAGGCATTTTAGCAGCCTTAAAGGCGAGAGGTCTTGTAGTTCAACCCTACAAAACGGGACCGGACTATATCGATCCAGCCTTTCACAGTTTTGCTGTTGGTCGTAAATCTCGTAATTTAGATACCTGGCTGATGTGTGAAGAAACAGTCAGGTATTTGTTTGCCAAGAATTTAGAAGGTGTAGACGTAGCGGTTGTTGAAGGTGTCATGGGTCTTTTTGACGGCTTTGGTGGTAAAGAAGATATTGGTTCTACTGCTTATTTAGCGAAAATGCTTGATTTGCCAGTAGTTTTGATAGTAGATGGTTCAGGCATGGCAAGAAGTGCTGCGGCAATAGTACTTGGGTTTAGTCAATTCGACAAAGAAGTCTGCATAGCTGGTGTGATTGTCAACAATATGAGCAGTCCGCAGCACTATGAAATATTAAAAGAAGCCATTGAATCTGGAACAGACATTCCTTGTCTGGGTTATGTTTTAAAAGATCAGCAAATTCAGCTGACCAGTCGGCATTTAGGTTTGGTACCTGCTGGAGAAATAGAAGACTTGGCAGACAAGCTAGTACAGGTTGGCGAGATGGTAGCTGAAACGGTGGATATTGACCGAATTTTAGCGTTTTCTGAAAAGGAAAGGCCAGTGCGACAATCGCATTCTGTTGAAGAACATTATGGTTTTTATAACGGCCTGCGTGTAGGGATAGCCCTAGATGCAAGCTTTAATTTTTACTATTGGGACAACATTGAACTGATGGCGTCTTTAGGCTGTGAATGTGTCTTCTTTAGTCCTATGCACGACGATGTGCTACCAGAAAATTTGGATTTTGTATACATAGGCGGCGGTTTCCCTGAAGTCTTTGGTCAGGAACTAGAGGGCAATGAGACCTTCAAGGCGTCACTTAGGGCTTATCAAGCCTCGGGCAGACCTATTTATGCGGAGTGCGGCGGACTTATGTACCTGACGGAGGGAATTGTCGACTTAGAAGGCAATCGCCATGTCATGACGGGTATACTGCCCGGTGAAACGATTATGACCAAGCGTTTGAAACAGTTTGGCTACAATGAGGTAGAAACTGAGTCGGCGCTTACAGACGTGCCTCTATGCTTTAGAACCCATGAATTCCACAGGTCAGAATACGTGGGGCATGGACTGCAGCCTAATTACAAGCTGTATAAAAATAGGGGACTTCATAACGAAAAGCAGTGGCAGTGCGGTTATAGGGCAAAGATGGCCTTTGGCGCCTACGCACACGTGCATTTCTACTCAGAGCCTAAATGGCTATACTTCTGGCTGGACAAGGCCAAACAGATAAAGGAGACGGGTTATGAAAGCATCTAAGCGCATTATGGTTCAAGGGACGGGTTCGTCTGTAGGCAAGAGCATTATTACGGCAGGTCTGTGCCGTTTATTTTATAAGGCAGGCTATGATACAGCGCCCTTCAAATCTCAAAATATGGCACTGAACTCATTTATAACAGAAGACGGCGGTGAAATGGGACGAGCTCAGGTTGTTCAAGCAGAAGCCTGCAATAAAAAGCCAGATGTGCGCATGAATCCAATTCTTTTAAAACCGACGACTGACCGCAAAGCTCAAGTTATATTAAATGGCAAAGTCTTTGACCAAATGGACGCTGTGGGTTATCACGCTTACAAAGCGCATTTAAAGGAAGCGGTACAGACGACTTTTGACAGTCTGGTAGCTGACCATGACGTAGTGGTTATTGAAGGGGCAGGCAGTCCTGCTGAAATCAATTTGCGTGAAAATGATTTAGTGAATATGGGCATGGCGGAAATGGCGGACAGTCCAGTACTGCTGGTTGGAGACATTGACAAGGGTGGCGTATTTGCATCACTTTACGGCACAATGAAACTGTTAGAACCATCAGAGCAAGCAAGAATCAAGGGCTTTATCATCAATAAATTTAGGGGAGATGTGGAGATACTTAAGCCAGGTCTCGATATGATAGAAGAACTTACCGGTGTCCCTGTACTGGGTGTCGTGCCTTACACAGTGCTCAAAATTGAAGACGAAGACAGCTTGTCTGAACGCTTTAAGCGCGAAAGAGACATTCAACAAAAAATTCAAATTGAAGTATTGTATCTCCCTCATGTTTCTAACTTTACAGACTTTGATATTTTTGAACTCCAGCCAGACGTACACCTACGCTACGTCATGAGAGGCGACAGCATAGGTGACCCAGACGTGCTGATAATTCCGGGTTCGAAGAATACCATTGAGGACCTCATGTACCTTAAAAATGCTGGTCTGGACGAACAAATCATTCGACTTTATAGAAAAGGCAAGCGAGTTGTGGGTATTTGCGGTGGTTACCAAATTCTTGGCAAAACGATTAAAGACCCTCATGCCACTGAAAGTGCAATAGAGCAAATCAACGGGTTGGGACTTTTAGACGTGGAAACCATCTTTGAAACGGTTAAGACAACAACTCAAGTTGAGGCAGTGACAAATGGTTTCAATGGGGAACTTAAAGAACTTAACGGACAACCTATAAAAGGTTATGAAATTCATATGGGCCAATCTACTAGACTCTCTGGCGAGCCGTTAACGAAAATCCATTCTCGACTTGGAACAGCAGTGGATGTAGAAGATGGTGCAATTAGTGAGGATGGCAAGATTTTTGGTACGTACATTCACGGTATTTTTGACACACAGGCTTTTACAGAACAGTTTCTAAATGTAATTCGACGTGAAAAAGGCATTGAAGAAAGCGAAGCTTCTGGTCTTA
>JBGSUZ010000569.1:0-4975 GCA_041753235.1 Acidaminobacteraceae bacterium | reverse complement strand
GAATGTAGCTTTCCACTTCTTGTGGCATGTCATAGTTGAAGATATGGGTAATACCTTCAATGTCTAAACCTCTAGCGGCTACATCTGTGGCAATCAAGAACTGAAGTTTTAGCGCTCTAAAAGACCGCATGACCTTTTCTCGTTTAGCCTGAGTGAGGTCGCCGTGAAGTTCTTCACAGTTATAACCTCTTTCGGTCATATTTTCTGCAAGTTTGCTACAACGAATTTTTGTTCTACAGAAAATGATGCCCATGAAGGGACGTTCTTCTCTTAAAATACGCTCAAAGTCGTCGAATTTTCCACGGTCAGTGGTTTCTACCACGTATTGGTCAATCGCTTCTAGTGTAATTTGAGGTGCTTCAACTTTTACACGAACTGGATTTCGCATATACTTAGAGGCGAGTTTTCTAACCGGTTCGGTCATAGTTGCGGAAAAACACAGGGTTTGTCTGGTTTCTGGTGTTTTACGAATCAACATTTCCACGTCTGGCAAGAAGCCCATGTGTAGCATTTGGTCTGCTTCGTCTAGAACGAGGAATTTGAGATGTTTCATGTCAAGCGTCTGACGTCTGACGTGGTCCAGAAGACGGCCTGTGGTGCCGATGACTAAATGGACTTGGTTTTTCAATTTGTGCATTTGTGCAGCGATGTCCTGTCCGCCATAAGCAGCGAGAACACTGACGGCTTTGCCCTTTTGGAGCTTTCTAGCTTCTTCAGTAATCTGAATAGCCAACTCTCTGGTAGGGGCAATAATCATCGCCTGAAGATGGTCCTCATTTAGGTCTATGTTTTCGAAAATTGGCAACAGGAAGGCCATTGTCTTGCCAGTGCCGGTTTGAGCTTCGCCAATCAGATCTGAGCCTGCCATAACAGGTGGAAGTGCTAAGTCCTGAATAGGGGATGCAATGGTGATGTCTTCTAATGACAGGGCCTTACATAGGTCGTCACTGATGCCATATTGATAAAAGGGTTTACTCATAGAAACCGCCTTTCTTATTAAACAACTGGGAATGCATTGATGCGATGCAATTTACGGATTTGAACAAATACCCCCGCTGACTCAGCGGGGGTATTTGTTGTTTATGTCGTCATACAAACGTTTATTATATCATATGGCGGTAAAACTGCCTAGAAAATTCTAAACAGTTTCGGAGGCAGGTTCTTTGCCTTCAGAATAGATGACAGGGCCTTCAACAAAGTACATCTCTTGTAGGCCTTTGCCTTTAACTTCAATAGGCATTCTGGCGGTCGTATCAAATTTACCTTCAACAATGGTATAAGTATTTTTAGAAATATTGATACGCATCGGTTCTGAGTTACTTTCCATACGTGAAGCCGTATTGATTGTGTCGCCAAAGACGTCATAAATATATTTCTTTACACCAACGACGCCGGCAACGATTTGACCGGTGTTGATACCAATGCGGATGCGCCATTTAATTTCGTTATTGTTGTTGCGGTTGTTAAGCCAGATTAGAATTTCTTCAGCTGCGTGAACCATACGCTCGGCGTGGTCCGCAACGGGGACAGGAACACCACAAACCGCCATGTAGGCATCGCCAATGGTCTTGATCCGCTCACAGCCATATTTCTCCATGATGGCGTCAAAATTCGTAAAAATGTCATTGAGTTCTGAGATCAGGAAGACTGGGTCTAAGTTTTCTGAAGTGGTGGTAAAACTGACGATGTCTGAAAAATAAACAGTACAGGATTCAAATTTTTCAGGTAGGGTCTTACCAGAGCGTTTCAGGTCATTTGCGACTTTTCTAGGCAAAATGTTGAGCAGCAGTTTTTCGGACTTTTTGCGCTCTTTAACAACCCAGAATAATAGTACTGTAATGAGAAGCATGGAAACGCCAATGATGCCCATAATGAGTAATAGTCGATTTCTTTCTTCTATACGTTGTTGAATTTCAGCTTTTTGTTTGAGCAGTTCTTTGGCCTTTTTCTCAGTGTCAAATAAGACTTCTGAGTTAGCAAAGGCTTCTGCTGTTTTTTCTTCCTGCATAATATCTAGGAGTTCTGTGTAAAGTGTTAAATAGTGACTCGCTTCTGCATAGTTGTCTAGATCTTGATAGTCACTGGCAAGTTGTTTGAGAGACAATTTAAGACCTTCTCTAAAGCCCGCAGCGCTGGAGGCGTCATAAGCCTCCAAATGATATTTAAGGGCGGTTTGGGCGTCATTCTGACGCGCATAGATACCACCTATATTATTAAGTGCGCCGACTTGACCCTCCATATTCTGAATTTCCTTAAAGGTGGCAAGAGAATCCTCATAATAATCAATAGCTTTTTGATATTCATTATCCCCTTCGTAAAGGTGGCCTAAATTCAAATTAATATCTGCGATGAGGCTCTTATCCTTGAGTGTGGTAGCGATACTCATGGCCTGATCATAAAAGTTAAGGGCGTCTTCGGTCAGGCCTTCTTTTTGATAGAGGTCGCCGATATTGTTGAGCTCTGTTGCAGATTCCTTCTCATAACCCATGGCTTTATGGACTTCTAGCGCTTGTTGGAAGTAACCTAGAGCCGCATCAAAACGACCCATTTCGCTGTTAGAAGAGCCTAAGTTATTGGCGGTAACGGCAATTTCTTCTTGTAGGTTGAGCTGTTCATAAAGTGCAAGTGCAGTTTGATATTCATTTACAGCTTTGTCGTAAAGTCCCATAGACTCATAGATAGTCCCTTTATTGTTTTTGACAAAAGCGATGCCTTTATTGTCTTTTAGTCCGGAGAACAGTTCTTCGGCGCTATCAAAGCTATCGAGGCCTTTGGCGTAGTCGCCGAGATTTGCCCAGAGTATGCCAAATCCATTCTTACTAAAAGCAAGACCCTTCATATAGTTTTGAGTGGTCGACTGATCAGAGGTTTCGCGGAAAAAAAGAAGTGCATCTTCGGGAACGTCCTGAGCTAAACTGATGTAACCAAGGTGGTTGAGCGCATCGATTTCACCATTTTTATAAGCTAGTTCCTGAGCTAATCCAATTGCCTCGTCTGCATAACCAACAGCTTTTTCAACGTCTAGCGCTATCCACTTGTCGCAGAGTTGATTGAGTATGTCAACTCTTTGTGTACCGGAGGCACTTTCAAGTGAGGTGGTAAGGGTTTTGATTTCAGGGTCATTTTCAGCTCGATTCTCAGTTGCAAATGCCACCGTTTGAAGACTTAAACAGAGCACTATTGCGAGAATCAGCAGCTTATGAAAGTGCTTCATAGCATCGCCTCCCAGGTCAATTTTGTACCATCTGTTACGAGTGTAATGCGATTCGGGTCAAGCTGAGCTTGAATTTCATCGAGCTCGTCGTCGCTGCGGTGCAGGGCGTGGTGACCCAGATAGAGGTGTTTACCTTCGGCCTCGTCAAGCAGGGCAATGCCTTTGGCGTGGGTCGAGTGGCCCCAACCTTCGTATTTGGTATGGAAGTACTCACTTTGAGTAAAGTTCGCATCGTAGTAAATCCAATCTGCCCCTTTGCAGAAATTGACTAAAGGGGCATGGATATCATAGCTGTGCCCTAGGTCGGTAATGTAGGCAAAGCTCTTGCCGCCAATGTTAACTCGGTAAACCAGATTGCCACCAGGGTGATCTGAGGCCATGGTTTTGACTTGTGCACCTAAAGTGCTGACAATGTCGTTGGTTATTAGCGGGTGAAATTCAAATTTAGCTTGGAGTGCTTCAAAGCCCATTGGGAGGAAAGGTGGTGTAAATAGGGCTTTTATAGCCTGCTCGGGATCACTGGTTTCCGTAGCAGGACCGTAGACGTGAAATTCTAGACCACTGTGGTATGCAGGCATAAAGAAGGGCAATCCAATGATGTGGTCATAGTGATAATGGGAGATAAATAGGGATATGCGCTTATAATGCCTAAAGTCCCTATTAGATTGACCAAGAAAAACCAGACCAGAGCCAGCATCTAAGATGATGAGTTCCTCTTCGTTGGAAATTTCAATACAGGAGGTATTGACCGAATAGCGGTAATGATTAGGCGCTGCACCTGGGCAGGAGCCCTTAACGCCCCAAAAAATTAGTTGATGTGTCATGGCTTCACCTCATATGCGCTCATAAGCGCGTTCATTTTTGAATATAGCAACGAGTTCAGCATCTAAGCCGCCTTTTGAAGCGTCATCTTCCAGAATCGCAATGGATTTGTCTATTGGGATAGCTGGTTTATAAGGCCTGTCTTTAGCAGTTAAGGCATCAAAGACATCGGCTATGGCTAAAATTCTTGAACGGGTTTCCAAATCGTCTGCTTTACGACCTTCTGGGTAACCGTAACCATTGAGTTTTTCGTGGTGATCCGCAGCAATGCGCGGTACTTTTTTCAGGTCCTTTGTCCAGTCAATTCCGGTTAGAATATTGAGTGTGTGAACCGCATGGTCGTTAATTTCCTTACGCTCACTACCCGTTAAATTGCCTCTTGGAACGGACATGAACTCATATTCTTCTGGCGTCAGAAATGGGATAACACTGTCGTCAAAATCGGTTAAGGACAGGTCTTTTAACTTGTCTAACAGTGCTTTGTCTTCCTCTTTAAGAAAGCCACTACTGTTAATAGACTCTAAATTTTTTAAGGAATCGTCCACAGTTTCAGGGTTCATACCTAATCGTTCGACCTGATCTGGGGATTCGCTGAGCAGTTTTCGAATGTATTTATAACGCCATCTGACTCGATCCATGCCATCGTCAGAGAGTTTGTTCCGCTTCATGAGCACGTACTCTCGAACGCCTATTTTACCGACGTCATGAAGCATGCCGGCAATGTAAAGTTCCTTTAGTGCTTCCTGAGAAAACGTAAAGTCGGCATAGGGGCCATAATCTACATCATTAACGGTCTTTGCCAGAGCAAGTGCATAGGTAGCAACGCGCTTGGAATGACCAGCAGTGATTGGGTCTCGACGGTCAAGTGCGGTGACGAGAGTATCAATCATAGAGTCGAGTAGGTGTTCTATATCTTTGAAGAGAATGCCGCGTTCTATG
>JBGSUZ010000568.1:0-7041 GCA_041753235.1 Acidaminobacteraceae bacterium | reverse complement strand
CCCTCCACGGGGGCAGTGTTTCATTTATCAGCGTGGATGCGGCGGGAGAAATTGTTAAGGTTAGTTTTAACGGCGCCTGCAAGACTTGTCCGAGTGCCCAAATGACCTTAGAGAATATTGTGACCGAGCAGTTACGCAAAGAAGTGCCGAGTCTCAAAGAAGTCATCTTAGTCAACGACACACACAAGGACATGCTGGATTTTGCAAAACAATTAATGAAAAAGGCATAAGAAATACTAAATGTAGGAGGTCAGTCATGAGCTGGCGTAAACAATATGAAGCTAAAAAGCTGACAGCAACTGAGGCGGCTTTAAAAATACCATCTCACTCAAGAGTCGTTTTAGGTCATGCCGCAGCGAGCCCAATAGACGTGGTGCAAGCAATGACTGCTCAAAAAGAAAAATTTGAGGGTGTTGAAATTGTTCACATGCTCAGTCTTGGCAAAGGTGAATACCTTCAAGAAGGCATGGAAGCACATTTTAGACATAACGCCTTATTTGTTGGCGGTAATTCAAGAAAAGCAGTAGGCAGAAATCAAGCAGATTATACACCTTGCTTCTTCAACGAAGTACCAAAACTCTTCAAAGAAGGCATTTTACCAGTAGACGTAGCGCTTATTCAAGTAAGTACACCAGACAAGCATGGTTATTGCAGTTTTGGTCTTTCTAGTGACTACACAAAGCCTGCCGCAGAATGTGCAAAATTGGTTATTGCAGAAGTGAACGACCAAATGCCTAGAGTTCACGGTGACAATTTTATTCATATCAACGACATAGATTATATAGTAGAAACTTCTAACGCGCCCCACGAGATTCCACAAGCGCAAATTGGCGACGTTGAGAAAGCGATTGGCGAAAATTGTGCAAAACTTGTAGAAGACGGTTCGACGCTGCAACTTGGTATCGGTGCCATTCCTGATGCAGTGCTTCTTTTCCTTAAAGATAAAAAGGATTTGGGCATTCATACAGAAATGTTCTCGGACGGTGTTCTAGAATTAGTCAAATTGGGCGTAATAAACAACAGCAAAAAATCACTCCATAAAGGTAAAATGATTTCAACTTTCCTTATGGGTTCAAAAGCCCTCTACGACTTTGTAGACAATAATCCGATGGTAGCACTTTACCCAGTTGATTATGTCAATCACCCAGCAGTGATCATGCAAAATGACAATCTCGTGTCTATCAACTCTTGTATTCAAGTGGACTTGATGGGACAAGTTGTTTCAGAAAGCATTGGCCTTAACCAGTTTAGTGGGGTTGGCGGTCAAGTGGACTACGTGCGTGGCGCAAGTATGGCGAAAAACGGCAAATCCGTTATTGCTATGCCTTCTACAGCTTCCGGTGGCAAAGTTTCAAGAATTGTGCCACTCATTACTGAAGGCAGTGCAGTTACAACGTCTCGAAACGATGTCCACTACGTGGTTACAGAATACGGCATTGCTAATCTTAAAGGCAAGACGTTGAGACAGCGTGCAGAAGCACTTGTAACAATAGCACATCCAGATTTCAGGGAAGAACTCAGTAAGGCAATTGAATCAAGATTTAATGCATAATAGGCTATTCAAGCCCATTTAGGGCTTAACATACTTAGCACAAATTTGAGGAGAATACTATGGAACTTTTAAAGATGAAGACAAAAGTTCATCGATTTGATGACTTTGCAGGTTTTGCAGAGCAGTTTCAAATCGGTGAAAACGATTTAATTCTTACTAACGGTTTTCTTTATGAGCCATTCATTAAGCCGCTTAATCTTAAAGCCAGAGCAATTATGCAAGAGGCGTACGGAACGGGCGAGCCGACTGACATCATGATGAACGCCATTTTAACAGAAGCGCTTAAGGCACCATTTGATCGTATTATTGCGGTTGGTGGCGGTACAGTGCTAGATATAGCTAAACTCTTAGTGCTTGACGGCGTAACAGATGTCGTTAATGCGTTTGAGAGAACTGTACCCCTCAAAAAAGGTCCTGCGCTAATTGCCGTGCCGACTACTTGCGGAACAGGCAGCGAAGTGACAAACATTACAATTGCAGAATTGACTACAAAGCAAACTAAAATGGGCCTTGCAGACGACTTGCTTCTTCCAGACGATGCAGTCCTCATTCCAAGCTTGATGAAAGGTCTCCCATACAGCTTCTACCTTTACAGTTCAGTAGATGCGCTTATTCATGCAGTTGAGTCGCTTGTATCTCCTAAAGCGAATCCATATACAAAAATGTTCAGCATCCAAGCGATTGAAATGATTCTTGGCGTTTACAAAGAATTGGTTGAAAAAGGCGCTGACCATCGTTTTGAAAGATTTGATGAAATGGCGATTGCCAGCAACTTCGCAGGTATTGCTTTTGGTTCGGCAGGTGTTGGTGCAGTTCACGCCATGTCATATCCACTAGGTGGCAAATACCATGTACCGCATGGCGAAGCTAACTATCAATTCTTTACAGAAGTTTTCAGACATTACATGAAACTCAATCCAGAAGGTAGCATTCAAAGCGTTTGTGAAATTCTTGCTAAGCCACTTGGCTGTGAGAAAGAGAAAGCTTTTGATGCATTAGACGTATTACTTTCAAATTTATTGCCTAAAAAGCCTCTTAAGACTTACGGCATGACAAACGAAGAAATAGATGGATTTACGGAGAAAGTGCTAACAGGTCAACAAAGACTTTTAGCTAACAACTACGTTCCATTTACAGCAGAAGACATCCGTGGCATTTACAGCCGTTTATATTAGTCGGGATTATTAGGAGGATTTAGGAAATGATTAATCAAATGATTGAAAACGCAAGAATTGCACAAAAAGAATTCGAAGGTTTTAACCAAGAGCAAGTAGACCAAATCGTTAGAGAAATTGGTAAAGTAGTTTATGATCACGCTGAGCTTTTAGCGAGAATGGCAGTAGACGAAACTGGCATGGGCGTTTATGATCATAAAGTTGCAAAAAACAAAGGTAAATCAAAAGTTATTTGGAATGACCTTAGAGATAAAAAATCTGTAGGCGAAATTTCTTACAATAAAGATACAAACATCGTAGAAATTGCTAAACCAATTGGCGTTGTAGGGGCAGTTACACCAACAACTAACCCTATCGTTACACCAATGTGTAACTCTATGTTTGCACTTAAAGGCAGAAACGCAATCATCATCGCGCCGCACCCAAGAGCAAAGAAATGTAGTGCTTACACAGTTGAACTTATCAACGAGCGTATATCTCAACTTGGCGCACCTAAAAACCTTATTCAAATCATCACTGAGCCTTCAGTAGAATTAACAAATCAGTTAATGCAAGCTGTTGACGTAGTTGTAGCAACAGGTGGTATGGGTATGGTTAAAGCAGCTTATTCTAGCGGTAAGCCAGCATTCGGCGTAGGCGCTGGTAATGTTCAAGTTATCATTGATAGAGATGTTAACTTCATGGAAACTGCTGCAAAAATGATTGATGGCAGAGCATTTGATAATGGTATCATCTGTTCAGGAGAGCAAACTGTTATCGCTCATGAAGATGACTACAACGAAGTAATTGCAGCTTTTGAAGCTAATGGCGCATTCTTCGTAAGAGATGCTGATACGCATAACAAACTTAAAGCGACAATCTTCGATGGCGCTCACCTCAATAAAGACGTGGTTGGTCAATCGGTACAAAAGATTGCTGAACTTGCTGGTGTATCTATTCCAGAAGGCACAAGAGTTATTCTTCTTGAAGCGGCTGGTATTGGTAATGCAGACATCCTTTGCAAAGAAAAAATGTGCCCAGTTATGTCGACATTCAAATACAAAACATTTGAAGAAGCAGTTCAAATTGCTAAAACTAACCTTGAATTAGAAGGTAACGGACATAGTGCTGGAATCCACTCTAATAATCTTGAAAACATTAAATATGCAGGTACAACACTTTCTGTATCAAGATTAGTTGTAAATGCACCATCTTCAACAACAGCAGGCGGTAGCTTGTTCAATGGTTTCGCACCTACAACTACATTAGGTTGCGGTAGCTGGGGTAACAACTCAATTTCTGAGAACTTCACTTACAAGCACCTTATCAACATCTCTAGAATTGGTATGGTAAGAGAAAATGCAGTTGCGCCAACTGATGAGCAAATCTGGGCAAACTAATTTTAACCTATAATTAAACGATAAGATAAACCATTGAGTAAAGTAATATTTGCTCAATGGTTTTTTGTTTTTGCAATTTAATAATCATTGGACTGTAAAAGTGTTTATTTGTGATAAACTAAATATAATAAATTATTGGGGGGAATAAAATGAAAAAAATAGTAGCGTTAATGTTGGGGATAGTATTACTTGCACAAAGCAGTCTGGTTTTTTCGGCTGCCAAACCGGCTACTCTTAAGAATAATGTTGTGTTTGAAATGCCAATCAAACAATTAGAAGGAACCTTTTACGACGAATTAACAATAGGAAAAGGTTACAGCTTTTATAGAACGGAAAGTACTTACCCTGGGATTGCATTGATTAAAACAACGGTTAGCTTTGAAGAGGCGACTAAACTTGTAGGAAATGAGATTGCAACAATTGTTAAGGTAGAAGATCAATATTTAGAACTGATTACCTCAGATGAACAGAAAAAGAAAGAAGCAGAAGGATTGATTATCTCTAAAGCGGATAGTTATGGTTCTACACCAATCAAATATGAGGCCATTCCAAACTTAAAGAATGGTAAGGACATTAACTTAGATGTCTTTCTACAAAAGCAGTCACATACGTATGAATACTATCAGAGTTTTAAAATGAATGGGCGTTTGTTGTACCTAGGGGCACCGCTGAGCATGGTTCTCAACACCACCAATGTTCCACTAGTAAGCTATGCTGACCTTGAAGCAGAATGCCCTAAATTGTATCAATATGCACTAACCTATTATAACGAAATTGGTAAATTGATTGAAAATAATGGTTTGCAAATAGACAAGCAAAATATTTATTTTAAACAATTAACGAATGAAGCTGTACAGGTAATTCAGTTGAATTCCAGTGAAAAATTTACTGCTGATAGCAATATGGCCTATATGCAGCAGGTTCAAACCGTTAAGAGTCAGGCAGAAACGTTACTAGCGCCTCTAAAAATTGAAACAACAGGCGCCTCATCTTATACAACCAAATCGAAGAACTACCAAGCAGAGTCCTATTTGATGCTGACAGCGGGTAAATATTTGAGCGAATCAGTAGCTGCAGTGCTGAAATTTTCTACTACTGACTCAGAAAATTTGACAGCTCAGGTTGAGAGAGTAAAAAGTTACTCAATTAGTAAACCAACCAAAGTTGCATGGGTGGAAATACCTCAAGTTGGGCCTAAGAGTTCTGGTATATTAAATGTACTTAAAGTTGTTTATGATAATCAATACGTAGACTTAATAGATACGACTGCAGTAGGTACTGATGACCATGTTGGCCCTCATGATATGACGCCATTTCTTAAAAAAACGAGCAGCAATAGTGAACGCGCATTAATCAAAAATACTGATTTTGTCTATGCTAGTAATCGATTGTTGTATTTTTCGGATGTTGAAAAAGACTATCAATTAATGAAAGAGGCTGTTAAGAGCGTAAACGTTTATAATTCTTTAAGCATTATTGATAGCGAACTAGGTACCTATAAAAATGGCAATAACTATGTTAAGCTATCTAGTAAGCGCGTGAATAATCAAGGGGTACTGATGATTGAAACCAACTTAATCTCAGGGAAAAAAATAACCCTTGAGACGAGTAAATACAATGAACTGAGAATGGCTAATTACCGTGACGTGCTTAATATGGTAGGTTCTTATAAAGAGGGAAAGAAGACAATTTCTAAAAAAATAGCGATTTTCAAGACAGCAAATAACCTCAGATTCGTTATTGATGGTAAGTCATATGATTTGAGTAAATAATTCAATAATAGTAAAGAATAGTAACACAAACAGCCCGTTCCAATTAAAGTTAAGGAGGGAATCGTATGAATCATCTTAAAAAGATAGTTATTAATGGCATGATTGTAGCATTAGCAGCAGCACCATTTTGCTCTTTAACAGAGGGTTTTGCAGCAACAAATAATACGGTAGATGCAACAAGCAGTGCAACTCAGACGGCTCCTCCAGTACAACCTAAACCAAGCCCAACACCACCAACGAATACAGTAAAAACAACAAAGCCAGTCAGTACGGTTACTCAAAGTATCTCTACTGGAACGATTTATCTAGAAGGCTTAAAAGATTTTAGAATAGCCATTAATGAAAAAATGGAAGTGACAAGCGTCTATAACTATGACCAACCTAAGCTTACCTATACATCGTCTAAAGGAAAGTCACTTAAGCGTGTACTCGCGACATTAAAAAAAGAGTTAGTGACAACAAAAGGAACGGCTACCTTTATAACGATTGGTCTTGGTTCTGATGTAAGCAACGACAAGCAGAAGAATACGCTAAATGCCCTATTGGCTGATACGTTTAAGGCGGAACCACTCGTCATTTTCAGCTTAACTAAAACGGATAGTGCTAAGGTAAAGAAAGCTGGGCCAAATCATATGCTTGAACTAGCTTTAGCGGCTTCGGCAGAATTTTCATATAAGAAGTCAGGTGCGTCTACTTTTGGAAACTATGCTGTGTTAAGTGCTGCAAGTAGTACTAAGCAAGATGAAACTGATGAAGATGATAATGAAGACAATAATGAAGATGATAACGAAGACGATTAATAAGTCTTAAGCAATATGCCTCCGCAGATGTGGGGGCATATTTTCATTTTTATGCTATAATAAATAAAATGAAGTACCTTGAAATGACAACATTTTAGATGAAGATAATTTTGGAAGGAATTTAATTATGACGCATAATTACGAGAAGACTAGTCACTACTGGAATGATAAATTTGAGAAAATGGAAACCTATAATCCTAAAGCATGTTTAGTGGAAGAACAGCTTGAATCTGCACTGATATGGATGAGTGAACAGGGTGGCACTGTCCTTGATTTTGGTTGTGGAAACGGTCACATGTTGCTTCGTTGTCTAGAAAAAGGCGCTTCTAGGACAATTGGTGTAGATGTTAGCTACCACGCCAT
>JBGSUZ010000567.1:0-4159 GCA_041753235.1 Acidaminobacteraceae bacterium | reverse complement strand
ACCAAGACCTCTGACGTCACCTATGATTGGGTAAGTGGCCTGCATATCGTAAAGTCGGCTCATAACAGACTTACCAATATGCTGCGCTTTCGCGGCATAATCGTCGCGCTCTAGAACTTCAATAACTTTTAAGGCTGCGGCAACTGCAATTGGATTACCGCCATAGGTGCCGCCAATACCGCCAGCCTGAGCAGAGTCAATCACTTCAGCTTTAGCAGTGACTGCACTAAGCGGCAGACCTGCAGCAATAGATTTAGCGCTGGTGACGATGTCTGCATAAATGCCGTGTTCAGCCCAATAGTCGCAAGCAAACATTTTGCCTGTTCTGCAATAACCTGTTTGAATTTCGTCACAAATTAAAAGCATGCCATGGGCATCGCAAACAGTTCGCAGTTCCTTAACGAATTCAATAGGAACTGGAATAAAACCGCCTTCACCTTGTACTGGTTCAATGATAATTGCAGCGACCTCTTCAGGATCAACATTTTCCTTGAAAAAGTTATGCAGTTGCTCAATGAAATAAGCCATAGCCGCATCCTCTGTGACGCCCTCTGGTCGTCTGTAGACATAAGGAAAATCAGCTCTGTGAATATCGCTTGGAAATGGGCCAAACCCATATTTATAGGGTTTAACTTTTGAAGTCAGACCCATAGTGAGGCTTGTTCTGCCGTGAAATGCACCTGTGAAAGCAATAATGGATTTTCTGCCAGTGTATTTTCTGGCTATTTTTATGGCATTTTCATTGGCTTCGGCGCCACTGTTGACGAACATGGTTTTTTTATTGAAATTACCAGGAACTAATTGGTTTAGCTTTTCAGCCAAACGAACATAGGGTTCATATTGAAGGACGTTGATACTGGTATGAAAATAACATTCGATTTGTGAATTAACAGCTTCAATGACCTCTGGGTGGCTATAACCAATATTCAAGACGCCAATACCACCAGCGAAATCTAGCAGTCTGTTGCCATCTACATCTTCTACCATAGCGCCTTCGCCTTTATGAATGAAGGTTTGTATGCCCATTGAAACGCCTTGAGGGACATGAGTTGTTCTAAGTGCAAAAAGTTCAGAAGCCTTTGGGCCTGGTAAGGCCATTTTCATTTGTGGTAAACTGTTTCTTAAAGTATTCATTTATGAGAACCTCCTTCGTTCTGTAAAACAGAATCAATTATCGTAAAAGAGGTATTGCAAGGAGCGTGCCAACTTAAAAATGGCAGCATTCTTGCGTTGATCATACATTAGGTGCAAAAATGGTATAACCGTGTTTCAGAAATGGCCGTTAAATGTAGGGAGAAAGGGGATCCAACTATGAATAAGGAAACAATAAAAAAAATTACAGAGGCTTATGAAAGTCAGTTTAATGAGATTGCAGCCCATTTATTTGAGCATCCTGAGCTCAGTGGGGAAGAATATGCTTCTGCGACTTATTTGAAAGAGCAGTTAACTGCTCATGAATTCAAGATTAATGACACAATAGAAGGCTTGCCAACAGCTTTTGTAGCAACTTATACGAGAAGCAACGGGTCAGGCGAAAAGACGCCTGTCATCGCTTTTTTGGCAGAATACGATGCCCTGCCAGGATATGGGCCAAATCAAGAACCAGCTCATGCCTGTGGACACAACTGGATAGCAGCCAGTGCTTGTGGTGCGGCAATAACCTTATCCAAAATGGGCATGGCTGCTCCTTCAACAATCATGGTAATAGGAACGCCTGCGGAGGAGACTGTTGGTGGCAAAATAGATATGGTTCGCCTTGGTATATTCAATGAAGTGGATGTGGTCATTCAATGCCACCCAGAAATTGAAACGCAGATTGAAACGCGAACATTGGCAATGGATGCTATCGAGTTTAGCTTTGAAGGTAAGGCAAGTCATGTAGCTCAGTATCCACATGAGGGCATTAATGCGCTAGATGCGGTGCTATTGACATATGCAGGCATCAATGCGCTGAGACAGCACGTTAAGCCAGATGTTCGCATCCATGGCATCATCACAAAGGGTGGAGATGCACCAAATATCGTGCCAAAGGAAGCTGTTTGTAAATTCTATGTACGGGCGAATGAGAGAAAAGAGCTTAATGGCGTCACTGAGAAAGTCATCAATTGTGCTAAGGGTGCCGCTTTAATGACTGGCGCTTCTCTTAGTTTTGAATACTTTGAGAACCCATTTGACAATTTGTATCATGTGCGAAGTGCACAGAACATTTTTGCTGAGAATTTGAACTGGGCCGAAGTAGCGGATATTTCTATGGAGCCGGAGGCATTGCCGGGCTCGTCGGACATTGGTAACGTCAGTCATGTTGTCCCTACTGTGTATGCAAATGTCAAAGTGAGCAGAGGCGCTTCTGTTCATGAAGCCGCATTTTTAGAGGAAATAGTAAGTCCTTTTGCTTATGAACAATTGAAAAAAGCGATCCAAGCCATGGCTGGAACCGCTTATGAGATTATATTGAATCCTTCTCTGTTAAAGTTGATTCAAGAGGAGTTTGTGATGAATCGCAGACGGTAGGATTTTCGGAAATATACTTTCGAATAAGTCTTGAGGCCTTGCTCTGACTTATATTAAGGGTGTTGGCAAGCTTGTAGGAACTATTTGCTGTCTTAAAACACCGCTGAATGATGGCTTGTTCATAGTTTGACATGAGGTGGTCTAAATCGCCAAACTCTAGGAGTCCTTCAGGTTGACTGGACTCTAGAATAACTGTTCCTGGCAGGTCGGCAGGCAGTATTTCACTGCCTGGGGCCATGATGACTAGATTATGAATTAGATTTTGCAGCTCTCGAATATTACCGGGCCACTGGTAGGCATTTAAAATTCTTCTGGTGTCTGGAGAAAAGAGCTTAGAGCAGCCGTATTCATGGTTGTAGTAAGATAAAAAATGATTGAGAAGGCCGTCAATATCGTCCTTTCGGTTGCGAAGCGGCGGCATTTCAATTTCAATGACCCGTAGTCTATAGAAAAGATCTTCTCTAAATAATTTTTCAGCCACTAGTTCCTTTAGATCTCGGTTCGTGGCGGTTATGATTCTCACATCTGCTTGTTTATAGCGCACAGCGCCGACGGGCAGATATTTTTTTTCCTGAATAAGTTCTAACAGCTTAACCTGAAGGGTTAGAGGTAATTCGCCGATTTCATCCAAAAAAAGCGTGCCGCCATTGGCCAGTTCAACCTGTCCAACCTTCCCCTTGGCAGATGCGCCGGTAAAGGCACCGGATGCATAACCAAACAATTCAGACTCAAAAAGGCTTGGTGCAATGGTTGAACAATTGATGCTGATATATGGTTTGTCATGGCGATTACTGTTTTGATGAATATACTGGGCAATATGACTTTTGCCAGACCCGGACTCCCCTAAAATAAGAACGGTCGCATCTGTTGTGGCAACCTTTTGTGCCATGGAAGCGACTTTTTTCATAGAAGGGCTGCCGTTAAAGCGATCGAAATTGTTCGTGCCCTCCAATCGTCGAATGCTTTCAGCCTCCATCTTGTAGCGTTGAGCTTCTAAAGCTTTTGATTCGAGCTGTGTGCGCACCTCTTCCAGTTCGGTGGTGTCGCGGCAGTTTTCAACGATAAAGGCAATTTCACCTGTTTCGGAGAGAAATGGTGTGGCGGTAATGACTAAGTTTTTGCCTGTAATTGTTCTCTGATTCATGGTAACGGTTTTCTTGGTTCTAATGACCTCCGGCACTGGCGATTGGTCCGAATAGCCCTGTTCTGTGAGGTACATGGCTGTTTTGCCAATCATGTCCTCGCGCTTAAGGCCATAATTTTTTTCAAAGGTCATATTGCAATAGAGGGTTCGACCCTCGCCGTCGCAGACGTAAATTTCATCGTGAGAATTTTCGACAATTTTATAGAAGAAGCCAGTATATGCGGTTTCAAGCTCAGCGGGGTGTATCAGGTGATACTTGTCAGCACCGGCCTGCAAGCTGTGAAGGGTCCAGTTTTTAGAACTCAAAAATTCTTTAAGGTCAGACTCTTTGAGACTTTCGAGACTTTTAATCCAAGCTAAGTCTGTTGAATTGGGTTCTGACCAAAGTACAGATGTTTTTCGCTTAGGATTGGTTTTTAGCACGTATAACTGTGGCATCATGTCACCTCGTTGAATAGAGTGAGTCAAAAAAGACTTATAAATTACATCAATCATACAATAGTT
>JBGSUZ010000566.1:0-10547 GCA_041753235.1 Acidaminobacteraceae bacterium | reverse complement strand
AACATCAAATCAGTTGCAAACACTTCCCTACTATTCCTATAAAATTACTCAAGCCCATGCCCTTATCCAAATTAGAGCAGCTGGGCAAGCGGCTAGAAAATTATGATTTCTCGGCTACTCAGCCTTATTTCACCGTAGATTATGGCATCTCTGCTTGTTGGATGATTAAACGTAACTGTCTTGACGTCGTAGGTCTTTTAGATGAGCGCATTTTTTATGCACCTGAAGATGTCGACTATTGCCTGAGAACATGGCAGGCTAGATTCAAAGTTATTTATGTGCCAGAAGCTCAGATCATTCACGATACGCAGCGGATCTCACGAAAAAAATACTTTAGCAAAATGAATTTTGAACATATAAAAGGCCTCCTATACTTTTTCCACAAACATGGATACTGGTTTAGGAGACCTCGGTTTGAATAATTTAATTAGTTTCTATCGTAAATATCTTCAAATCTTACAATGTCGTCTTCCTCAAGGTATGAACCACATTGTACTTCAATGATTTCGAGTGGCAACACACCAGGGTTCTCAAGTCTATGCACAGTAGTTGCTGGAATATACGTTGACTCATTCTCACGAACGTAGAATTCGTCTTCTCCATTTACAACGCGTGCAATCCCTTTAACCACGATCCAGTGTTCACTTCTATGATAATGCATTTGAAGACTTAACTTCTGTTTGGGATCCACTTTGATTCTTTTGATTTTATAGCCAAAGCCTTCTTCTAAGACGTGATAAGAACCCCAAGGCCTTACGCCAATGTTATTATAGTTCACTTCACGTCTTGATTTCTCTTTTAAGTTCTGAAAAAGATTTTTAACTTTTTCACTCTCATTTAAATTGCAAACGACTATAGAATCGTCTACACTCACTACGCCAATATTTTCAACCCCTACTAAACTAACAAACTTGTCTTCAGAATAGACTAAAGAGGATTTACTGTCAAAGCTCAGCGCATTGTCACTAAGGACATTGCCATCTAAATCCTTATTGGAAGTCTCATAGTAGTTCTTCCACGAGTTTACTGTATTCCAATCACAGCTGAATGGAACCATTTTCATACCTTCCAGTTTATCAATTAACGAATAGTTGATTGATATATTCGGAACATCTTTATACAGCTGATTTAAGAATGATTGGTCAGTGATATCTTCTTCATCTAAAAGACTATAAATCTCAGAGATATATTTTTCTGAAGCGCTAATAAAAGTGCCTACTTGGAAGACATAAATTCCAGAATTCCAAAAATAATTCCCTTTAGAGATCAGTGCTTCTGCTTGCTCAATGGCAGGCTTTTCAATATAGTCTATAACACAATTGCTATCAGTACCAATATAGCCATAACCGCCTTCCGCATAAGATGGTTTCACGCCATAAATAACGAAAGACCCTTCTTTTGCCTTCTCGATGCCTATTTTAATTTCTTCGCGGAAACACTCATCATCTTCAATTACCTGGTCAGAAGGCAAAACAATCATAATACAGTCATCACCATAATTTCTACGCGCAAGTTCAGCACTATAAAGTATGGATATGGTTGTATTCTTCGATTGAGGTTCCACCACTATCTTAGTTTCATCAGAGTTTTTCCAAACATCATATGCTTTTACATACAGTTTGAAATAATCTAACATTTCTTTAGATGTGATTATCCATTGCTCTTCTCCAACAATAGGCTTCACTCTATCAAAGGCGTCTTCAATTAACGTTTGATCAGAGTGAATGTTTAGAAATTGCTTTGGTTTATTTTCCCGACTGAGTGGCCAAAGACGAGTGCCTTTGCCACCAGCGAGGATTAGAGATATTGTTTTCATTGCTTACTCCCACTCATCAATAAAAATATGGTTCGCACCTTTTAGTTCAAGCTCCGACTTAAAATGGGCTATAAAAGCTTGGGAGCCACAAATATAAAAATTAGTTGTACTCAGGTCTTCTACTTCCGAAATTATATCTGTGACCGCCATTCTTCTATTTTCGCTAAAGTCATTGCTATCTCTAGTGCAAAATAATTTAACATTCTCTTTACCTAAATTATTTACTAATTCATTTAAATCAATAAACTCATTTGCCCTTTTTACAGAATAGAATAACTTTACATTTTCTTTATTTTGTTGACTCGCAGCCTCTGCAAAGCCTAAAAAAGGAGCTATCCCAGTTCCGCCAGCAATCATAACCATTTTTTGATTGGGCTCGTTCACGGGAAATACCATATCCCCAAACGAGTACTTGATAGTGCATTCAGTACCCGTCTTAAAATCAGAAAACATTTTTGATGTGAATTCCCCATTTTTCTTAATCAACAGCCTCATACTTTTTTCGTTTTTATTCCAAGCAGAAGCAATGCTGAATGGTCTAGAATCAGGCCATATATCCGAAGCAGTCACCAATTCCATTGATAATTGTAAAAATTGTCCTGTTTCAAATCTCCTGTATTTTTCTGGAATAATGTTAAACTCGTATATTTCGTCTGTAATCGCTCTAATTGAATCCACTCTAGCTTTCGAAATGGTTTGCATTACTCAACACTCCTAAAAAAAGCTTCAAATACAGAAATCATATAATCGATTTTTTCATCTGTAATACCAGGGTAAACCCCTATGAAGAACGTATTATTCATTATGTAGTCTGTATTAGTAAGTTCACCAACCACTCTGTACTCTACTTCCTCAAATGCTGGTTGACGCGTCATATTCCCTGCAAATAATTGCCTAGTCATAATCTTGTTATTTTCCAAGAAAAGGACGATGTCATTCTTTGTGAATTTATCATTTTCTTTCACCGTTAATGGCATTCCAAACCAAGACGGATTTGCATTTTCTGTCGCTTCAGGCAACATGAGATACGCATCAAATTTTGCTAATTTTGCTTTAATTTTATTGAAATTCTCTCTTCTCTTTTCAACAAACCCTGCAAGTTTTTTCATTTGTGCAACGCCAACGGCTGCTTGCATATCTGTCACTTTTAAATTATAGCCTAAATGTGTATAAACATACTTATGGTCATAACCAAATGGTAACGTTCCAAATTGCATTTTAAAACGTTTCCCACATGTATTATCTGATCCTGGCCCACAGTAACAATCTCTACCCCAGTCTCTAAATGAAGTTGCTAATTTAGCCAATAAAGGATCGCTTGTCATAACCGCGCCACCTTCACCCATCGTCATGTGGTGGGCGGGGTAGAAACTAGCTGTTGCAAAGTCTCCAAATGTTCCGACCAATTTACCATCATAAGTAGAGCCAACCGCGTCGCAACAATCTTCTACTAAAAAGAGATTATGTTTTTTACAGAATTCTGAAACTGCAGATAAATCAAATGGATTACCAAGAGTATGCGCTATCATAACCGCTTTCGTTTTTTCAGATAACGCAGCTTCTAACTTTGTCACATCAATATTGTAAGTTGGCAAAGTCACATCTACAAATACCGGCACTAATTTGTTTTGAACTATTGGCGTTACTGTTGTTGGGAATCCTGCCGCTACTGTTATAACTTCATCCCCAGCTTTTAACCTTCTATCACCCAATTTAGGCGATGTTAATGCAGTTAAAGCAATTAGATTTGCTGATGAACCTGAATTTACTAAAATACAATAATCCTGATCCATAAATTCAGCAAATTCAGTCTCAAAATCCTCTGCATATCGACCAGCCGTCAACCAGAAGTCTAGAGAAGCATCCACTAAGTTAACCATTTCATCTTCATCATAGACTTTTCTAGCAAAAGGAATTACTGTTTTTCCTGGGATAAATTCTGACTCTTTCTCTGCGTGTTCAAGTTTATAAAGTTCTTTTACTTTTTGCAATATTTCTTGTCTTAAATTATTACTCACCATCACCACTCCTTAAAAATTAATACGCTCTTTTTCTATTACTAAAGGTCGTTTCATAATCCGACTATTTATGCTTAAAATATATTCTCCAAGGAATCCAATGAAAAAGAGTTGGATTGAACCAAGAAAGAATACCCCGACAAGTACCGGAGCCATTCCTAACGGGAATTTATTCCAATTCACTAATTTCATCACTAGATACACCACTGAAACCAATAGACTAATCGCGGACAAACCAAAACCAAAAAATGTCGCTATTCGCAAACCAATTTTTGTATATGATGTAAAGCTTAACATAGCCGCATCGTATAGCTTGTACCAATTGTTGCTAGTCTTCCCATGCAATCTTTTTTGTTGTTCGTATGGAATTTCTTTTCGCTGAGGACCTAATTCCGCTACTATTCCCCGCAAAAATGGTGTTGGATCATCCAATTCTCTGAGCGTTTGAATAAAGGTTTTATCATATAGTCCAAATCCCGTAAAGTGCTCAATTTGCTCTACATCTGACATAAACTTAATTGCTTTATAATAACAAGACCGCAGAAAATAAACCAAGCCATTTTCTTTACTTGTCTTTTTTATACCAACAACTATCTTATAACCTTTTTCCCACTCTGCTACATATTTAGGGATCATCTCAACAGGGTCTTGAAAATCAGCGCACATTAGGATAGAACAATCACCAGTTGTTTGACACAGCCCATAATAGGGAGAATTAAATTGACCAAAATTTTTCGAATTGAAGATTGCTTTGATTTTTTCATTCTTCTCACATATTAATTTTAAATTTTCTCTGGTCAAATCACTAGAGCAATTATCAATAAAGACCAGTTCATAATCATACTCACTTAATTGCTGTGCCATCACAAGTTCAATCGCCTCAGATAAAGGAATTACATTATCTTGTTCATTGAAGGTGGGGACTAGGATACTTATTCTTTTCATAATTTATTTATGCACCTTCATCCATTCAATAGTATTTTTTATACCTTCTTCAAAGCTGAATTTTGGTGAAAAGCCTACATCTTCAAACAAATTGGTTACATCAGGTTCTAAGCGCATTACTTGATTATCACCATAAGGCAATTTCCCGATTTCTACATTCCCTATAGTATCTGTACAACGCTCAAGAATCTCAATATATTCAAAAAGAGGTCTAGAATTACCATTTCCTATACAATATATAGCCTGATCTTTCCCTTTAAGACCCAGCATGAAAAATGCACTTGCGGCATCCTCACTGTACATGTAATCCCATATTTGTTCACTTGGTGTAAAACTTACATTTTCATTTAAACTCATTTTAGATAAGCTATGCATAACCATTGAATCTTTTCTATCATAAGGACCATATACGCTGAAAATTCTTCCCCAGATATGCCTTAACCCCATATCCTTACATAAAATAGCACTCAGTTTTCCCGCAGCATATTTTGCAATGCCATAAGCAATATCTGGATTAACAGCAGTATCAGGTTTAATTTTCTCAGATACTCTTCCATACTCAGCTTGAGAACCAGCTCCAATGAATGTATGGCATCCAATTCTCTTCGCTAGCCTAGATGCCTCTAATGTATAATTAACATTCTCCATTTGTTCATCTACATTATTTCTCTTATCTTTATCCGTACCAGTCCACCCTAGATGATAGAAAACCTCATAAGAATTATTGGGCATCTCCAGCATTCCTAACTCTTTTAAATCAGCAAAAACTAGATTAACTAATTTAGATTTTGGTAATCTATCAATTTTATTAGAATCGGATCTAACAATAGCGTACACTTCAACATTATTTTTAATACACTCTTGTATAAGTGCAACGCCTATCATACTGGTAGCACCTGTCATAACAACCTTATTCATTTTATCACCTCACTACTCGTTTACTGGCTTAACAATCATATTCTCCATAAATTCATCACGGCTTAAAAAAGGAGCCATATCTTCTAATGGCTTTGAAACCATCAAGCCATCTGGTTTAATAAAAGCCGAGTTCGTTGGAATAATTGCTTGATCAGCAAGTAATTTTACCTCTATAACCATAGGTTCTTCACTATTAAGTATATACTCAAGTTGATTATTTAGTTTTTCAATATTGTCTATAAAATGATACTCAATACCATAGGCATCTGCAATCTTCTTAGTATCAGGGAAATCAATTCCTGATTGTACGCTTTCGCCAACAAAGTTACTTGAGAAGAATTTAGTTTGTGTCTGTCTAATTGAAAAATAACCATTATTATTCATAACAAATATTTTAATCGGCATATTATGATGCTTAACAACAGATAATTCTTGTATGTTTTGTTGGAAACTCCCATCGCCAGTTATCGTTACAACAGGACCTTCATGTGCTACGCTAACACCTATTGCCGCAGGCAATCCAAAACCCATAGTCGCTAATGCACCGGATGTTATATATCGTTGCCCTTTCTTTAATTTTATAGCTTGTGACACAACGTAAAAAGCAGAACCTGCATCAGATATAATCGGTGTATTTTCATTTGTAATTGTCGTTAACGCATCAACAAATTTATAGTAATTTATCCCATTACTACAATCATCGTACTCGGCAAGACAAACAGGATATTTTGCTTTCCATATGTTGCATTTAGATAACCACGTACCATAATTCATATCGTTATCCACTGGTACTTCTGCAAGAGCATTTAAAAAGCACTTAGCATCTGCATTAATAAATTTATCTATTTTAATGGTCTGTTTCTTGTGTTCATATGGGTCTATGTCTACAACAATAATTTTTGCTTCACGTGCAAATAGGCTATATTCGTGCCCAACAACAGAAACAGCCATTCGACTTCCTATAGCAATTATTACATCAGCATTTTGCATAGCAAAATTGCCTGCTCTTGTGCCTTTTGTGCCGACCCTACCAATATTATGTTGATTATCTGTCGCAAGTAAATCTATACCCATAATAGGTGTTACGACTGGCATCTGGTGCTTATCAATAAACTGCTCAAACTCATTTATAGCGCCAGCTAATCTAATACCATGACCAGCAATAACAACTGGCCTCTTAGCAGTTTTTAATGCTTCAACAACATAACCAATCTCGCTTTCACTTGGTATATGTTTATAACTCAGCTCTAACTCATTTTCAGAGAAGCCAACAAGTTCATTTTCATTAATAATACTACTTTGCATATCAAGTGGAATGTCAATCCAGACAGGGCCTGGTCTGCCTTCCTTCGCCATGTGAAGTGCTTTTTCTAAATAGTATCGAATCTTCTCTGCTTCATCCACGAATACACAATATTTTGTGATCGACTCAACAATTGGGATAATATTTACTTCTTGTACTCCAAACTGTCTTAAATGTGGTATTTGTGCATCGTATACAGTTTGCTTCTTTTTTGACTGCCCTGAGATAAAGATGCACGGAACAGAGTCTTGGTACGCCCCTACTACGCCTGTAATGGCATTTGTTGCACCTGGTCCACTAGTCACTAAAGTCAATGAAATATCGCCAGTGAGCTTTGAGTATGCCTCTGCTGCCATTGCCGCCGACTGTTCATGGTGAGTACATGTATATTTTATTTTTTTTGAACTTCCAAATGAATCTACTAGATGCATACACCCACCACCGGTAAGCATAAATACATCTTTAACACCATTATCTTCAAAAAACTTTACTACATAATCAGAAAGTTTCATTTTCTTTCACCCCACTCACAAAACTATTATAGCTAGAATATAAAACGCCAGAGTCCGATTTATATACAATAAAACGCGTGCCTTTATCTATCAACGCTACCGCTTCTTCAATACTGTGAACCATACACCCAACTACTTTGTTGAACCTAGTAGCTGTTTCAACACACTTTTCAACTATTTCTACAACTTTGCTATTAGATACATCACCGGGCACACCTAAGTCTATTGAAAGATCGTATTGACCTATATACACTATATCAACATAAGGGTTTTTTAGTATTTCTTCAAGATTAGCTATCCCCTTTTGCGTTTCTAAAATGATACCGATAATAACCTTGTCATTTTGCTCTTCAAAATAGTTATCATTTGGCTTGCCATATCCCCCTGCCTTAATATAGGGATTGTACCCTCTTTTGCCAATCGGGGCATACTTGCTATATTGAACGATTTCATCTACTTCTTCAACGGTTTCTACCCCAGGAACAATAATGCCTTCAGCGCCAATATCAAGTGCTCTAAGGATCATTGATTCGTCAATTCGTGGTACACGTACAATTATCGAACTGTTTTCACTTTCAGCTGCAAATACAATATTTTGCATTACATCATAATTAAACACGCCGTGTTCCATGTCTAATATTAGAAAATCAAGTTGAGCTTTTGATATGATATTTGCACTATAAGTTGATGGAATTTCACTCCAAGTTCCTAGTATGCATTTATTATCATTTAGCTTTTTTTTAAGCATCTGAACACTCGCTTTCTTAGAAAGATAGATTCTGATTTTTAGCTTTTTGCTCCATCATTTCTACCACAACATCAATGATGATGTCCTCTTGTCCACCAACGACTTTTCGTTTACCAAGTTCCATAAATATATCTCTTGGATCAACATTAAAAGTCTTTGCAGCAATATTAACTTGAGTTGCAAATGCAGAAAAGACTCCCGCCATGCCACTTACAATATTTAGGGCATCAATTCCCTGAGCCTTGAGTGCCATTTCAGCAACAATCGTTTCGCTCACATCAAGCATTTTATATAAGTTAAGCCCTGTATTGATGCCAACTTTTTTTAGCAGTGCTTCAAGAGCCTCTAATTGACAGTTTCCTGCGCCTGCTCCAAAACCTCTAATCGTTCCGTCGACGATAGTCGCTCCAGATTGAATAGCTGTATACGCATTCGATACACCCAAGCCTAAATTATTATGCGAATGAAAACCTACTTCAACATCTAGTTTAGACGAGAGTTCTCCTATCGTTTCACTTACCATATCAGGAGTTGAAGCCCCAGCAGAGTCCATTAGAATAATACCCATTGCACCATATTCTTGCATTTTAAGTGCCTCTTGTACAATTCTTTCCTTTGATGTCATATGGTACATCATTAACACGCCGTATGCATCTTTACCTTTTCTCCTGATAAATTCAATATGCTGTCTTGTGACATCCGCCTCAGTGCAATGCGATGCTACACAAAATAAATCTACACCATTATCGATTGCAGGAACTACATTATCCTTAATTGTACCAAATCCAGGTATTAAGAAAGCACCTAGTTTTGTATGTTTAAGATTCTCTCTAGCAATTTTTAGCATTCTGCTATCATCCAATAAGGATAAGCCTACTTGCATAGATGATGCACCTAAACCATTTCCATGACCTACAATTATCGTATGCATATTTGCTGAGTCCATCGCTTGACAATAGTCGCGTATATTGTCCTCTGTCAATTTATGCTTAATTGCATGTGATCCATCTCTTAAAGTAGAATCAAAAAACTTTAACTCTGACATATTATCCTCCAAAATTCTCACTCATTCTTCCTTTTGCATATTCCTCAGCAATCTTAATTGCTGCACATGTTATTATATCAAGATTACCTGAATACTCAGGTAAATAATCCCCTAAGCCAAGTACCTCAATTGTTGTTATTACTCTATCATCTTCAAGAATAGGCCCTACAACGACTCTATAACCAGGAACATATTCTTGAATTTGCTTTGTCATGCTATGAATTTCATTATGAAGAAGTGTCATGTCTGGATTGTCAATTTTCGCATATATTGTATTTCGCATAATTATAGGTGGCTCTGCTGGATTCAATACTATAATTGCCTTTGTATTTTTTATTCCTGTAAACTTTGATAATGCTTCTCTAGTGGTCTGAGTAAATTCATCGATATTATTTCTAGTGCCAGGGCCAGCTGATTTTGATGAAATACTTGCAACTATTTCGAGATATGAAATATCTGAATGAACCGATGCAATTGCTTTAGCAATTGGAATTGTCGCTTGTCCACCACAAGTAATTAAATTTACATTTGTTTGATCAAGACATTCATTTAAATTAAGTACCGGTACACACATTTTTCCAATTTGAGATGGTGTTAAATCAATTACAAATTTCTCTAACTTTTCAAGAATAGGTGCGTTAACCAAATGCACCTTTGCAGATGTTGCATCAAATACAATATCACAACAAGTAGGATCATCTTCAATTGCTTTTATAGAATCTGTCGAGACTTTAACGCCCATTTCCATGGCCATTTTCATACCAGATGAATCAATGTTTCTTCCCGCAAAAATACTGCATTCTAAAAAATCTGATCTCTGAATTTTTACAAGTAAATCCGTCCCTATATTTCCGGTTCCTATTATGCCAACTTTCATTTTTTTCATATATTTTCTCCCTAGCTATGGTAAATAATAAAATGTACGTTACTGTCTCGTAGTTTTAAAACTAAAATAATTATGGCCAAAATAACTAAATAACGTACTGACAAAGATACTACACACACCTACTACATATTTATCAATGTCATGATATATTGATAAATATGTTACAATTCCTAAATTAACTAAATATGCCATAAAATATACACTTATGAATTTTGCTAATTCTGCGATTGAACGTTCTTTTGATTTAAATGTATAGTACTTATTCCATAAATAGCTATGCAGAGTTCCAAAGATAGTTGCTAATGTAATTGAAATTGACGGATTTATATCAATGTAACATAGACCTGCGTACATGC
>JBGSUZ010000565.1:0-5187 GCA_041753235.1 Acidaminobacteraceae bacterium | reverse complement strand
AAGATTCATAGTTTATTGTGAAGGAGATACTGAGTATAACTACATCGATGGGATGCGTACACAACAAGGTGTCGAAATTGCATTAAAACCAGTTAATATGGATGGTGGCGGCTACCAAAATTATTTAGACAACATAAGAAGGGCATCAGATTCAAACTGCTTAGCAAAATTTGTTATCATTGATTCAGACAAAGCAATTGTAGATACAAATGAATGTGAACGGTTAAAAAAGTTGATAGAATATTGTAAAATTCAAAATAGGAAAAATGATGTTCCAATATTTTTGATACTATGCCAACCTGATTTTGAGTATGTTGCTTGTGCCCATTGCAAAAACTATAATAACACGGACTCAAAAAAATATATTGAGAAAGTTTTTGGTTATAAAGACATTGATAAATTTAAGGCAGAAACGCGTGTTTACCAGATTCTCAATAGTGGGAATTTTTCCTTTGAGGTAGCAATTAGAAAGAACACACCAAAGAATTGTGTTATACAAAATAAATACAGTGTCAATAAAAAGGGTTTTAAAGTGAAAATTTCAGATACTAATGTAGCTATGGAGAACATGAGCAAAAAGGCGACTAACATTGTAGAGTTGTTTGACATAATTGAGTGGAAATGAAAATAAGAGTACCTGCCCAGTTCGGCAAGTACTCTTATTTGTTACCATTTTTTATTTCAGTAGGGGACGGCGTGGACATTCAGTGTTGTTAACGTCTCATTCTGTCAAGCTTTTGACGGTCTCCACAGTCACTAGCTTGACTTGTTTTCTGTCCAGAGTCAGCGCTGGGCTGGGTACAGACCTTGTTCACTAGCCTTGCTGAACCAGATGCCGTCTTGTCGTTGAATTTTACCGCAGGCCTCACACTGAAGTCGTCTAATCCGATACATACAAGAATCAGTATCAGAAGTAAACACCTTGCGGTTGCGAGAACCTATGACTTTCAAGTATCCAAAACATATGTGGCAAACATGCTGTTCTAAACTCTTAATAAAAAATATTCCTATACGTCCTTTTCCTTTCTCTGGAATCTTGTGGACAGTATACTCATCAATTCAAGGACAACGCAGAACGGCTTAATTTGGTCAGGTTAGAGTGGCAGAAACAAATTGTGGTCGGTGGTCGCTTCAGGAGAAGGGCGGTCAGTACGGTGGTGAGACGCTGGAAAAGCTGCTTAGGTTGACACATACTTACCGAGAAATAGGTTTAAAGATGCAGATTGACCCGAGTACGGCGTTTAGGACTGTGGAGCGGGTGCATGATAGGGTGAGGGCGCTGCATAGTAAGGTGGCGCTGATTAGGCCGGAGGGTGGTGCGGACGTGGCTCAGCTAGAGGCGAATGCGAAGCGGATCCATGACAAGATTTTCGAGGCGCAGCTGTCTGTGCAGCAGTGGGATATTTATGTTTTGCTCTGTGAGGGGCTGAGTAACAATGAGATTGCGCTGCGGCTTGGGGTGAAGAAGGAAACGGTGAAGAGTCAGAAGACGCGGATTAATAAGGCGCGGGCTAGTTTAGATAGGGCGGCGTTGTAGGGTGGACGAGGTATTTTGTGAAGGGAGCGGGTTTGCATATGCGTGAGTGGCTTAAGGTTAAGAGGCTTGAGAAGGGTCTTAAGGTTGAGGATGTTGCGGAGCAGGTGGAGATTACGGGGTCATATTACACGATGATTGAGGGTGGTAGTAGGAATCCATCGGTTAAGGTGGCGAAGAAGTTGGGGTGTGTGTTTGGGGTTGAGTGGACGCGGTTTTTTGAGGGTGGTGCGGGATTGAAGGGGTAGCGGGTGCCTTGTGAGGGGGTAAACAAAAAACGCAACAAAGCGGGTCCATCTGGGAGTTTGTGTGTATATGAGGAAAGTGCATAATCTGAATTTTTGGTGGCTTGACTGCAGTTCATGGTGGTCATGGGTAGTTTGGTTATTGTGCAATTTCCTGATATGGGTGCTTTAGGCGATGATGAAGGGCTTGTCGGTTGATGGGCGGGTAGGGTGTTAAATGCATGTGGCAATAGTAAACGAGGCTCAGGAATGGGGCTTTTTTCTTTTTTTGAGAAAGTATTGTTGTTATTTTCGTGACAGGGTGTTGTGTGTGGGTGTAGAATGGAAAAGGGAGATAAAAGTTTAAGAAATTAAAGTATTATACCCACTAAAGTTAACAGGTGGCATGTACATTATTTTCATAAGAGGGGGATTAAATATTAATAGTAAGAGAGTCAAAAACCCAGAGAGTCCTGATATAGACTTAGAAGTTGAACAACTCCAAGAACTTAATAGGGAATTCTATCAAAATTATTATAGTAGCTATTTTGGCACAAAACTCACATTACTTGGTTCTTTATATACAAACCCCATAGATTTTTTAAGCATTATTGATTCCAAGGGTATCAAAATTGATGTATATGAAACAAAGCAGAGTATAGAGAGAACTGAACTAGAGAAATTTACAAAGTTAGAATTGTCAATTCTTTACTATCATTGTATAGAAACATTTCTGAGGCTATTCATTGCATACGCAGAATGTAACTCTGTAATTTGGCTCGAATTTGCGCGTGACAGAGATTATAAAAAGTTTAAAGAAAAAGTTAAGAAAATAGCTAATGGTAATTTCACATTTCGCGGAAATGGTTTAGATTACTTTTCAAAAAATATTTTTTATGGTTTAGATATTATTAATGATTTTGAATTTCCAGAAAACACAAAGTTAGAAACTGCTATAGATATATTGAAGGAATGGTTAGTTTTTTCTTCAAATGAAATTCTTGAAGTTTATGAATACAATTCATTTAAGCACGGCTTATCAGTTTATGTAGGCTCTAACTCAAAATATTATTCAGAAAATGATATTAATAATGAAGATGGTAAAATTGATTGTCTTGTATATATCAATAAATGTATGGTAGATGGGCGCTATAAATGGCAGAAATGCACTGTGTTCACGCCTCTTTACCACAGAGCAGTTATTGTACATATTTTACAAGGGTTAATTAATAATATGATTACTGTTGGAAAGAAAAGATGTGGTATTAGCATTGAAGAAGAGAGTTTAGTTGTTGTTGGTTCAAGTCCAAAAGAATTCTATGATGTTGTAAAGAAAAAAAGTCCATTAGCTTCTAAGGCAAATAAAAAAACTAAGGAACTACGATATTATGCTAAGAATAGTGACTGACTGAAACTCTGATAGGACTGTCGAGTGGGTTGATAACATGGTTCAAATCCTGCATAAAGAGGTGCCGGTTATTCATCTTGAAAGTGGTGCGACGATGCTTAGCTAGAAGCCAAAGCGGAAAGGCTCCAGGACAATTCATTTCTGATATGATAAATACAAATATAAGGAAATGGAGAGGCTGAATTGGTAATAATAAAGCCAGCCTACATATTCTTTGGTAACGAAAGCACAAGCAAGGTAAGTCAGAAACTAGTGTGCGAGCAGTGTAAGAAAGACATTAAAAACTTATATTAAAAGTAAACGAGGCTAAGGAATGAGCTTTATTACTTTTTTTAGAATTCATTATATTATTCTCGTGACAATGTGTTGTTATGGGGCGCTGTGTACGAAAAGATATGTCGAGAGTTAGGTAAACACTATCTGGAGGTAAATTATGGAGATGACACCTGAAGTAATTAATATCAGTACAGAACTAGCAAAATTAATTGGCAAGAAAAGTGTAGAAGCAATATTTGACAAAGTCAAGGCTGTTAAGCAAAAAGGTAGTAAAGATGAGATTATTAATAATTTAGAGGAAATAATTAATGAGTTGATTTCTGATAAAAACCAACTTATTCAAATATCGCAAGCGTATGAAGAACGTTTGATTACACAAAAAATAACAGATGTAGAAATCGCATATATTACTACAAGTATTATTCCCTTGTTAGAAAAATTGCTTTCGGAGAGTGATAGTGGTGATACTTCAAAAATGCAAAGTGGGCTAGAAATGATGAAATCATTTTTATCACAAGAAACTTTTAATATACTACAAATATTAGGATTCAATTTTATGTCAGCAATTGGTGAGCCACTGACAAATTTGATAGCAGCACTTATTAAATCGAAAATACCAGCAAATGTAAACCAAATGGCAGAATTTCAAATATTAAATGAACAGAAAGAATTAGAATTTTTAAAAGTTTTTCAAAATGATGAGGCCTATGAAAGACTTTTGCAATTCTACAATAAGTAATAAAAATAAAGAGCAAATGCGACTACCCCGCAATTGCTCTTTATTTTTTCCCATGTCTAGGTTTCAAAAACTCAATAAACTCCAAGACCTTCTGCTGTCCCTCAATATCAAGATCGTTAAAGCCTTCAGCTTTGTGAGGACAGTTAGAGCAATCAGGCTCTTTAGTGATTGTGGTAGCATTGCGCTTTGCAAAAGGATTACGCTTATTGGTCTCACCGAAAATGTAAGAGACGCTTACATCAAAAAAAATGGCCAGTTTCAATAAGGTTTCATAGTCTGGTGAGCGCTGATCCTTTTCATAGTAGCTATAGGATTGGGCTGTTAGGTTAATGACTGAGGCAACCTTTTTCATAGTTAGTTCTTTTTCGGTTCTAAGGTCATGTAGCTTAGAGCCGATTAGTATTTTTGTGCTCTGTAACTCCGTATCAGTTGTATTTATAACAGATTGTGTAGGTGGAAAAGGGGTTTTTACATCGGTTTCACCTAACAGGTATGCCATATTGGTTCTATAGTAATTAGCGAGTCTTTTCAGTGTATCGTAGTCAGGCGAACGTTTTTCTTGCTCATATAGACCGTATGAGGCTTGGGTTATGCCAAGTTCTTTGGCTACTTGGGTTTGATTCATGTTAGTGTCTTCTCTTAGTTCTCGTAAGCGCTTTCCAAGCATTTTAGCACCCCCCTCAATATTAATAATAAAGGAAGTAGCGTGACACACAAATTAATTATACATATTGTTTAAAATAATGTTGACAATATGTTGTCATGCTGATAAATTGTTATTAATCAAACAAAATGTTATAAAGCGTGGTTAAGCACCTCTGAGAACCTACCCCCAACCAAGCCCATACTACAACCCGTCACTATGGCAGAAGCAAGGCTGGTGGTGCGGGTACATCGGGATTGAGGCGGGGTTGGGTTGGGGCTTTGTTTTGGGTTTGGTGTGTTGGAGGGCGGTTATGGAGAGGGAAGTGGGTTTCGATATTGAGGACACTTGGCTGTATATGGG